>JAIOHV010000068.1 GCA_019912885.1 bacterium | reverse complement strand
GCAGGCGGCGCGGGCGCGAGAGCCGCTCGAGCATCGCGGTCGGCGATTCCTCGCGCGGCGGCGGTGTCGTTCGCGGCGCCAAGAGATCGGCAAGCGATGCGGCAAGCGCGGCCTCGTCCGTGCCCGCCGGCACGAGCGGCGTCGCGGCGGCGGGCGAGATCACAAGCAGATCCGGATTCAACAGCGCGGCGGTCGCGGCGACGCGCGCAAGTTCGCCGATCGTCCAATCCGGCGCGGCTAGATGAAAGACCTCAAGCGTCAGCCCCTTCGCCTGCATCGCCGCGCGCCCGGCCATGTCGTGCGCGAACGGGTCGTCCGACGCAAACCCCGGCGGCGGCGCACCGACGAAAATCACGCGCGTCACGCCGTCGGATTTCGATACCGGCACGCGGATATCCGTACCCGGCACGATCGCGGTGTTGCCCTTGATCTCCACAAGCCCTTCCGCGCCGCTCGACGGCCCGAGCGACGACAAAAACGGCCGCGCGACGAAGATCAGAAACCCGAGCAGCGAAATGTTCAGGAGGATGTTCAGCCAGATGCCGCGATGGCTGCGTTGAGGCCGGTTGGGGCGATAGGTCGTCATGCGCGGGCGAGTCTAAAACGCACGCGCGCGGCGCGAAAGAGAGGCCCGGCTTCTATTGCGTCGATGCCGTTTTTCGATAGATTCGGCCCTATGCCACATCCCCTTTTTCCGCTCGACCGCGACGTGATTGGGCGCGGCAAGCAACGTGACCTGGCCCGGACGTTCACGATAGCGCGCCGGTTGCAACGGTAAGGGTCTCGATGAGTCGACCGCCCGCCGAAAGTTCCGACGTCAAATCGGATCTGGTCATTTATCGGACCGAAGACGGCGGCAGCCGCATTCAGGTACGCCTCGAAAACGAATCCGTGTGGTTGACGCAAGCGGCGATGGCGGAGCTTTTCGAGACCACCTCCCAAAATATTACGCTCCACCTGAAAAGCATCTACGGCGAGCATGAGTCTCGACGAGGCCGCAACTTGTAAGGATTACTTACAAGTTCGCCAAGAAGGCGCCCGCCAGGTGCGCCGCACGCTTAAGCACTACGATCTCGATGTAATCCTCGCCGTCGGTTATCGCGTCCGCTCCCCACGCGGCACGCAATTTCGCCAATGGGCGACGGAAAGGCTGCGCGAATATCTCGTCAAGGGATTCACGCTGGACGACGAGCGCCTGCTGTCCGCTCGTTTCTGTTAATGTGCGTTGTCGCCCGCATGGCGGCACGAGGTGACGCATGGAAACGATCGGCAAGGCGCACGAAACCGCGGTCGCGGACACGACCATCGCCTGGGGCGAGATGGGCGAAGGCGATCCGCTCATCCTCCTGCACGGCATCCAGGACACGCACCGGGCCTTCCGCCGCATCGCCCCGCTTCTCGCGCGGCACTTTCGCGTGCTGATGCCGGACCTGCCCGGCCACGGCTATTCCGGGCGGCCCGACGCGCCCTACACGCTGCCGTGGTACGCGAACGTCATCGCGGCGTGGATGGACGCGATCGGCGTGCCCGCCGCGCATATCTGCGGGCATTCGTACGGCGGCGGCATCGCGCAGTGGATGGTGCTCGATCATCGCGAGCGCATCGACCGGCTCGCGCTCGTGTCCGCGGGCGGGCTCGGGCGCGGCGTCGCACCGGCCATGCGCCTGGCGACCTTCCCCCTGCTGGGGCCGATGTTCACGCCTGTTGTCATGCGCGTCGCGATTCCGGCGTACGTGCGTCTTGCGCCCGCGTTTTTCGGCAACATGGAACGCGACGAGCAGGATCGCTTCATCGCGATGAGCCGCATCCCCGGATCGGCGCGCGCGTTTCAGCGCACGGTGGACGGCGTCATCAACCTGTTCGGGCAATACATGCAAACGACGCACCGCGTGGCGGAGGTGGAACGCATGCCGCCGGTCGCGCTGTTCTGGGGCACGAAGGACCCGGTCATCCCGGTGCGCCACGGCCGCGACGCCGTCAAGCGCTCGGAGGGCATCACGCTGACGGAATACAAGGGCTGCGGCCACTTCAGTCATCTCGACGCGCCCGAAGCCTTCGCCCGCGACCTGACCGAATTTCTGCTTGACCCGGATCGGCGGCCGGCGCGGTTTTTGGTGGAGGGGAAAAACGGGCGGAGGTGGATTCTGAGGTTGCGAAAAGGGTGATCGCTTTGCATCGCTCTTGCCTCATTGACATTTTTCTATAGAAATCGTCGAGACCTCACGAACCCCTCTCGCTGCCGGAAAAATTCATGACCGCGCGAACGCACGCATTCTGGATCGTTCTTATTACCATGGCCTTCGCCGCGTTCGCCTTCATCCCGGCGACGGCCGGCTGCGGCGGAGACGATGACGACGACGATGATGACGTCGATGACGATGACGCGACGGACGATGATGTATCCGACGACGACGCCGACGACGACGCCGCGGACGACGACGAAAACGCCGTTTACGATCCCGCCGACTGGGGTCCGTACCTGGTCGGTAACCGGCGATTCATCTTCACGGACACGTCGCGCGTCGATGGGCCTTCGCGCGGCTTTAGGACGCTGCTGACGGAGATCTGGTATCCGGCGGATAACGCGGCTGAAAATCTGCCGCCTGATACGGTCGGGTCGTTTCTCGAGAACTGGAAAGACCTCATCCTCGCGGCGCTCGGGCTTCTCGGCGCCGGCGACGACGAACTCGACAACGTCAACGACAATACGCGCTCGGTCTTCAACGCGCCGATCCATTCCACCGGCGGCCTGTTCCCCGTCGTGCTGCTCTCGCACGGCAACCAGTCGCTGCGTTTCGCGCATTGGACGCTCGCGGAATATCTCGCGAGCCACGGGTACGTCGTCGTGTCCGCGGATCACATCGGCAACGCGATCTTCGTGACGCTGCCGGATCGGCTTGCGATCTACAGCATCCTCCATTACCCGTTCGCCCTCGACGCGCGCATCGGCGACATGGCGTTCCTGGCCGATACGGTGGAGCGGTTGAACGCCAACGACCCCGAGGGCTTCTTCACCGG
The DNA here is from genome assembly GCA_019912885.1 of bacterium. Classification (NCBI taxonomy): domain Bacteria; species bacterium. Next base: position 9,711 of record JAIOHV010000068.1, on the reverse strand, counting down.
CAGGCTGAATACGCACGCGCTCGGCGCGGTCGGCCATTCGTTCGGCGGCTGGACCGTTTTCGATTGGGCGCAGGCCGACGGTCGCGCGCGGGCGGTCGTCGACATGGCCCTTCCCGTCGATCCGGCGGATTTCGATTCGGACGCGGCGCTGATGCTGATGTCCGGCGGCGAGGATCGGACCGTCGATGAATGGCATCCGGTGTCAGACGGCGGCGCCAATCCGTCCGACGGCGTTTATATCGAGATCCTGGACGCCGGGCACTACACGTTCAGCAACGCGTGCTTTCTGTTTCCCACGATCGCCGGCGCCGGCGACGGATGCGGCGAGGGCAAGCGCGGCGGCGACGGCGAGGCGTTCGACTACATCGACCCGGCGCTCGCGTTCGACATCATGAACAGCTACATCACCGCGTTTTTCGGCTACCACCTCAAGGGACAAGACGACATGCTCCCCGCCCTGACCACGAACCGCTATCCGGGCGAGATCCTGCACCGCGTCGCGCCGCCGGACGCTCGCTGACGCCCTGGGAGCGCAGGCAGCCGGGCGCGCCGAAGCCTTGGCGAAGGCGGGTCCCGCCTGCTTAAATCGCGCCCTGGAAGGGCGTTCCTACAACAGGTCACGACGAACAGCTCACAACGATTCGCGCAGCGCCGCCTGAATCGTCTCGTGCAGTTTCGATGAGAACTTCGAGCGGTCGTTCTTCGCCAGGGGCGGCGGGCCACCGGTGATGGCGCCGGCCATGCGCAGGTGATCCATGAGATCGCGCGTGGCCATCTGACCGCCGATGGTGTCGCCGGTGAATTCGCGGCCGCGCGTGTCGATGACGCGGGCGCCGCGTTTCAGGCACCGGTCCGCAAGCGGGATGTCGCCGGTCACCACCACGTCGCCCGGCCCGGCGCGCTCGGCGATCCAGTCGTCCGCCACGTCCGGCCCGCGTTCGACGATCACGGAGCGGATGCGTTCATCGAGCGGCGTGTTCATGAATTTGTTGCTGACGACAAACACCGTCAGCTTGTACTTCGCCGACGCGCGATAGATCTCGTCCTTGACCGGGCAGCCGTCGGCGTCGATGTAGATGGCCGTCATGCGGCGAGCCTACGGCGAGAAGTGACGGGAGAGAAGCGTAAACGACGATTGAGGATTGAGGATTGAGGATCGAGGATTGAGCACGGAGGATCGAGGATCGAGGCGCGACTCGTTCGCGGTTGTCACCCTGAGCGAAGCGAAGGGCCTCCGTGGTTGGCCGGCGAGATTCTTCGCTTCGCTCAGAATGACAAGCACTCGGCATGACAAGCAATCGGCATGACAACGGCGCGAAGTTGTCACCCTGAGCGAAGCGAAGGGTCTACGTCCGTGCCGGAAAAGACGATGCGCGCTCGAGCGACGGCCCCAACTCGCAATCGCGGTTCGTCACCATCGCGTGTTCGTCGCGGCCGCCCGCATCCAGGCCAAGCACGCGCGTTGCCAGATTGCGGGCGTTGTCGGCGAGACTCTCGGCGAGCGCGGACGCAAGGCCGGTAAATCGCCCGCCCTGCAAACGCAGCGCGTCGAGCGTGTGGTGGCCGGGGGGCGTCGATACCGTCGCGGCGCGTTGCGATGACCTTCCGGACTTCCGGACTTCCGGACTTCCCGACTTTTCCATTCGGTGCTCCACGCGCAACAGCCCCGGCTGCTGCAGAAATCGCGCGGCCATCAGCGCGCGCGTCGCGAGATACATCGCCGGGGTTGCCTCCATCGTGATGCGCTCCTTGACGCTCATCGCGCCGGTGGCGTCGATGACGTCCGCGCGCATCCGCCGCGCTTCCTCGCGCACCGCGGGCGATCCGAAAAGCTCCACCGCGCGCGTGAGCGGGAGCGTCGTACGGACCTTGTCGCGCAGGCGCTCGGCGCGCGCGGCGAGGAGCGGATTTTTATCGCCGCGCAGGTTGCGGTATCCGGCAAGCCAGGACTTCGCGAGGCGCAGCGGCGTCGGCCCGAGACGCGCGAAGTCCGCGCGATAAAGCTCGCGCTGGATCTCCTCGACGCGGCCGGGATTGGCGAAGCGCGGGTGCTGGAAGTGCATCGAGAAGCCGTCCCACCGGCGCAGGTCCGGCGCGTCGCGATACAAGGCGCGGTAGCGTTCTTCCTGAACGACCTGCCGGTGAAACGGTGTGCCGGGAAACGCGAAGTAGATGAGGATTTGCACCATCGCCGGATCGAGCGCCATCAGGTCGTCAAACTCCGCGCGGATCTCGGCCTCGTCCTGATACGGGAAGCCGATGATCATCGACGTGAGCGTCGCGCAGCCGACCTCGCGCAGGTCGCGGTAGAGCTCGGCGATCGGCAGGCCCTGCTGCTTCGCGTATCCGGCGCGCTTGCCTTCGAAGGCGTTCCAAACGAGGTCGAAACCCATCTCGGCGATCTCGCGGGCGGTGAACTGCGAGAGCCCGCGCACGCTGCCGAATCCCATCAGCGAAAACGAGTGTCCGCCCTCCCGAACGCGCGCCAGAAAATCGAGCGCGCGCCTTTTTTGCAGGAAGAAATCCTCGTCGATGATAACAAACGAGTCCATCGGCACACCGTCGGCCTCGGCGCGGGACTGCGTCGAAAGGAGCGCGTCGTAGATGTCGCGCCCCGTGGCGCAGATCGGCACGTAGCGGCGCTCGAAAAAGTGCGATGTGCAGCAGAAGTCGCAGCCGTTCGGGCAGCCCAGCCCGCTCGTGACGTGCCCCACGACCGCCGCGCGCTGATACGACAGCACGGACGTCGCCGGGACGGGCGCGTGCGGATTTTTGATCGGCGCACCGGGGTTTTCGCCAAGCAGCCGTCGCATGAAGCCGATGCCCTCTTCACGGCAGATCGCATCGGCGAACGGCGCGAGGATATCGTCGGGCAGCACGGTGCCGTAGCCGCCAAGGATAATCCTGGCGCCCGGCGCATGCTCCCGGATTAGGCGCGACATCGCGCGCACCTTGTGGAACGTGGCGACGACGAAGTTGATGGCGACGTGCGTGTAGTCGCCGGCGCGCAGCTCGCGGATGAACTCGCGCCGCGACGGGTAGTGCATCACCACCGCGGGCGCCTGGATGTTTTCCGCGATGTAGTCGAGCGACCACACACGGATCGTCTGACGAAGGCTGAACGGACCTTGCGCTCGCGTGACCTGTGCGTGAAACAGCTCGGCGCCGACGGAGTCGCCCTCCCCCGGCCCGCCGAACGGCCGCATCACGCTCGCCAGCAAGACCTTCGCCATCACGCACTCCTGTCGGGATTCGTGGGCTTGCTAACACATCGGTCGTGATCGAACAACAAGGCGAGGCCGGCGCGCGGCGACAACGGTCCCCCTCTCGACATCGCGCGGCCACGCGCTTATGAAAACCAAAATGCGGGGCGCGGCCGCGGTCGTGACCGGCGCGGTTTTCAATCAATCCCTGGAGAAAACGCGATGCCAGAAAAAAAGTCCTTGGCGAAAAAATCCGCCGCGTCGTCAGAGCGCAGCGGCGCGTCCAAAGAGATCCAGGCGAGGCTCCGGGTACCGGGCGGCTGGCGGAGCGAAACGCTAGCGAGGGTGCGCGGCCTCGTCATGCAAGCCGCACCCGACATGGTCGAAGAGATCAAGTGGAGAAAGCCGTCGAACCCCGACGGGGTTATCGCGTGGTCCAACTCCGGTCTCGTATGCACGGGCGAGACGTACAAGGACAAGGTGAAACTCACGTTCATGCACGGCGCCGCGCTAAACGACCCTGAGGGCTTGTTCAACGCCGGTTTCGGCGGCGGCACGCGGCGGGCGATCGACATCCACGAAGGGGAGACAATCGACGCGGGCGCGTTCAAGGATCTCGTGAAGGCGGCCGTCGCGAAAAACCGCCCGACGGCGAAATCCGCGAGGGGGACAAAAGCCATGACGGACAAAAACGCCCACGCAAAAATGGCGAGAAGCGGCGCGGCGAAAGCGAAAACGGTGAAATTGCTGTCCGGCGGCAATCCGCAGATCGCCAAGGCCGAGGGTGACGCGCCGGTGCAGACATACATCGCGGCGGCGCCAGGCTGGAAGTCCGACGCCGCGCGCCGGCTCGACACGCTCATCGAACGCACCGTCCCCGGCGTACGCAAGGCGGTCAAATGGAACTCGCCCTTCTACGGCGTCGAGGGCCAGGGCTGGTTCCTCGCGTTCCACTGCTTCACGAAGTACATCAAGGTGACGTTTTTCAAAGGCGCGTCGCTCGATCCCCTTCCCCCCGTGGAGTCCAAGGACGCGAACACGCGCTACATCCACATCCACGAAAACGAAAAGCTCGACGAGAAGCTCCTGGCAAGCTGGATCCGGCAGGCGGCGAAGTTGCCCGGGTGGATGGCGTAGCCTTCGCCCAAAAAGGAAAACGGCCGGTAAATCCGAGGACTTACGGGCCGTCGTCTGAAGTCGGGATGACTGGATTTGAACCAGCGACCCCCTGGTCCCGAACCAGGTGCTCTACCAGGCTGAGCCACATCCCGGAAATGTCGATCGTCGCACCAAAAACAAACGCGCTCGGGAGGCGCGCCGCGTTGCCAATTTTCTTTGACGCCGCGAAACCGGCCCGGGTTTCGCGTCAGGTTTTCGCCAACGCCGAGCGCATCGCTTTGATCGCCGCGGCGTAGTCTTTCGTATTAAAGATCGCGTTGCCGGCGACAAACGCTCGGCAACCGGCACGCCCCAGCGCTCCGATGTTGTCCGCGCCGACGCCGCCGTCGGCCTCTATTAGAACGTCGAGTCCCTTTTCGTCAATCATTGCGGCCAGGCGCGCAATGCGTTCGACCGATCCTTCGATGAACTTCTGGCCGCCAAATCCCGGATTGACCGTCATCACCAGGACGTAATCGACAAAACGCAGCACCTCGTCGAGCGAGGAAAGCGGCGTCGCCGGATTGATGACGACCCCCGCCTTCTTGCCCTCGGCGCGAATTGTCTGGATCGTCCGGTGCAGGTGGTAGCCCGTCTCGACGTGCACGCTGATCATGTCCGCGCCCGCCTCGGCGAACGCGGGGATGTAGCGATCCGCGTTTTCGATCATGAGATGCACGTCAAACGGGAGCTTCGTCACCTTTCGCAGCGATTTGACGACCGGCGGGCCGATCGTGATGTTCGGTACAAAGTGACCGTCCATGACGTCCACGTGGATCCAGTCCGCGCCCGCGGCTTCGACCGCGCGGATCTCCTCGGCCAGCCGGCCAAAATCCGCCGAGAGAATCGACGGCGCAATGATGAAATTGGGCATACGGCCCCTCCCTCCGGGTGCGCATCATAGGCTGAAAAGTTAGATGACTGGAAGGCTGGAAGGCCATCGCAATTTTCACCGCAAAGACGCGAAGTGCGCGAAGATCGCGAAAAAATCTTCGGTTTGCCTTCTTTGCGTTCCTTCGGCTGCACTCAGGACATACTTTGCCGTGAACAAAGTCGTTTGACTTTCCCGCGAATCACCGGAAAATACTGCCTGCTATTTTTTGGGGCGAGCGGAGGGTTTTGACATGCGGCCAGGGACAAGAGCAACCGTGGGGATTTTTGCGTTCGTCGCCTTTGCGACGGGCTTTTTTGTTTCGGGCGCGCACGCGGCGTCGGTGGCCGATTATCGCGTCGATCCGGATGTGCTGGCCGTCATCGAGGCGCAGGCCGTACCGATCGATTTTCCGGATGTCGATCCAATGAGCATCGCGCTCGAACCGGAGACGCTCGTTTATCGATACGACCCTCTCTCCGTCGATCGCGTTTTCCCCGACGCGGGGCCGATCTATCCGCCGCTCGAAACCGCGGACATCGCGAAAGCCGGCGGACACCAGCAGATCGACGACACGACGCAATATCCCTACAGCACCGTCGTGAAGCTCTACATGAAAAACGGCGATTTCTGGGGCGCGTGCTCCGGGTCGTTCATCTTCAATACGCGCACCGTCCTCACCGCGGGGCACTGCGTTTGGGACAACGACAACGGCGGCGGCCTCGCGGAGGAGATCATCGTCATACCCGGGCTCGACGAGAACAACGAGCCGTTCGAGGCGCGCTACGCCGTGAACTGGGCGACCAACAGCAGTTGGTCGAATTTCAGCGACTACACGCGCGACTGGGGCGTGATCGAGGTGGCTCCCTATTCGGGTACGGGTTTCCTTGGCGCGTATCACGATGACTCGAATTCCTGGTACACGAGCCGGCAGTTCGATACGGCGGGCTACCCGAGCGATTCGGGCTATCCCGGCGACGAGATGTGGTGGGACACAGACAGCGTTGAGGACATCGACTCGCGCATGATCCAGATCGACTACAAATTCGGTACCTGGCCGTATTACTGCATCCCAGGCCAGAGCGGCTCGTCGATTTATCACAACGCCGGCGGCGGCGCGTACAACACGATCGCGGTGCTGACGCTCGGAAGCTGCCACGGCGTTTTGCTGCTCGACAGCATCCAGGATTTCGTCGAGGAATTCGCAAACTGCAGCGGGTGCGTCATCGACGGGCAATGCTGGGACAACGGCGACGTCAATCCGGACGACATCTGCCAGCAATGCAACGTGGCGAGTTCGGGATCGAGCTGGTCGCCCGCGAACGCCGGCGCTTCGTGCAACGACGGCAAGTTCTGCAACGGGCAGGACACGTGCAGCAACGGCTCGTGCTCAAATCATTCCGGCGATCCTTGCGGCTCGGGCAAGGAGTGTTCCGAAACGCAGGACCAGTGCGTCGATGAGGGCACCGGCGGCGACGACGATGATGATGATGACGACGACGATGGAGACGACGACGACGGCGAGAAGCCGTGCGCGGACGTGCTGACGACGATCTACACCGACTGCGATCTCGCAATCATGTCCTCGGGCGAGGCGCTCGACGGTGAGACCGCCTTCGAGATGTGCAAGGACGACAGCGGGCCGTGGGATTGCATCCGCGAGTGCATCGACCATCCGAACGTGGACGACTGCACGTCATTCGCCGCGTGCCTGTCCGATCGATGCAACGTGACGACGAATGGGAAAGCCGGCGGCTCGGACGATGACGAGGTGGACGCGGACGACGATGACGACGATGACGACGGAGGCGCGTGCGGCGGGTGCGGCTGCTGAGGGATTGAAGATTGAAGATTGAGGATTGAAGAATGAGGATTGAAGAATGAGGATTGTCGCGCCGCTCGGTGAGGCCCAATCCGCGGCGATCAGAGCCGCGACCGTAAGGGAGCGGTCAGTCACGCATCGCGCTGCTGATTGATCCATACCGCTATGCCGAACTGGGGTTCGGCGTTCCCAGGAACGCGGCGCGACGTTTCGCGCCCCTACCGCATCGTGCGGATCGCGACTACGCCTGCGCGGTCTTCGCGAAATCCTCTTCGCTTTCGGCCTTGTACGCATCCTGCATCGCGCGGAAGCGTTTGACCTTCGGGTCCATGACCTTGAACCACGCGGGCGGGACGAGCGCGAGCAGCACCATGCCCGCGTAGCCGGTGGGGAGCTGCGGGCTTTCGTCGAAGTGCCGGAGGATCTGGTAGCGGCGGCCGGGCGCGGCGTGGTGGTCGGAGTGGCGCTGGAGGTGGAACAGGAAGTAGTTCGTCATCCAGTTGCTCGCGTTCCAGGAGTGGATCGGCGTGACGCGCTCGTATTTGCCGTCCGCGATCTCGCGGCGCACCAGGCCATAGTGTTCCAGATAGTTGACGACCTCGAGCAGCGAAAACGCGACGACCGCCTGCACGAGGAAGACGCCAAGCGCGATCGGGCCGAACACGACGCCGATGCCGGCGGCGAGCGCGGCTTCGTACACGACGCCCATCAGGATCTGGTTGTGGATCGACCACACCGGCTTTTTCATCCTCGCGAGGCGGCGCAGCTCGATCTCCCACGCGCTTTTGAACGTGCCGATTACGGTGCGTGGCCAGAAGCGGTAGAACGACTCGCCGAGCCAGGACGTCGCCGGATCCTTCGGCGTCGCGACGTGAGCGTGATGGCCGTAGACGTGCTCGATCGCCCAATGCGTGTAGCAGACGGTCCAGAGCATCATCTTGCCCAGGCGCCGCTCGAAGCGGTTGTCGCGGTGGATCAGTTCGTGCGAGACGTTGATGCCCATCGTGCCGCCGGTGATGCCGAGCGACACCGCAAGGCCCGCGATCTCGATCCACGACAGCGCGTAATGCGACACGGCTCCCATCGCCCAGAACGTGAGCGCCACCTGCACCGGCGCGCACGCCCAGGTGATGTAGCGGAACGTGCGGTTGTTCACCAGGTCGGCCTCCTCGAACCCTTCCGGATTTTTCTTGTCGATGCCGAGGATCACGTCGAGCAGCGGCACGATGCCGAACGTCCAAAGGACCGTGGAGAACGTGAACCATCCGCCGGTGTAGAATCCGGTCACAACGGTCATCGGTAAAAAGAAAATCACCAGAAACGGCACGGGGCTGATCTTCGCGCCCGGTATGCTTTCGGCGTGCGTGTTCGCGGTCATGACGCCCTCACCTCCTGCGGTCTTTTCGAAATTTTACGACCATTTCCCTGCCGGCGCGCCGATTTGCGCGACGAGTGTTTACGCTCCCACAAGATTTCCGCCGCAGACGCGGATCACCGCGCCGGTCACGCCGACCGCGCCGGGCGACGCGAGAAACGTGATGACCTCCGCCACATCCTGCGGCTGCCCGCCCTGCGAGAGCGCGGCGATGCGGCGGGCGACCTCGCGGTTGGCCGCGGGCATCGCGGCGGTCATGCGCGTTTCGATGAAGCCGGGCGCGACCGCGTTCACCGTCGTGCCCTCCGGCGCGAGCCGCGCGGACAGATGCCGCACCATACCGATGACGCCCGCCTTCGCGGCGGCGTAATTCGTCTGCCCGCGATTTCCCGCGATGCCGGCGATGGACGACAGGCACACGACGCGCCCGCCCTTTCGCAGCGTTCCCTTCATGAGCGTTTCCATGATGCGCAGCGGCGCGCCGACGGAAACGTCCACGGTCAGCCGCCAGGCCTCCGGCTTCATGTTCGCGATCGTCTTGTCGCGCGTGACGCCCGCGTTGTGCACGATGATATCCACGCCCCCGTGCGTTTCGCGCAGATACGCGTCGAGCTTATTCGGCGCGTCCGGCGCGGTGACATCGAGCGCGAACGCCACGCCGCCGATCGCCTTCGCGGTTTTGTCGGCTTCGGCCAAATCGTCCGGGCGATCCACGACGACCACCGTCGCGCCTTCTTCCGCGAGACGCCTTGCGGTTTCGGCGCCGATGCCGCGCGCCGCGCCGGTGACGACGGCGACCTTGCCGGCCAGCGGTTTCACATCGTGCAGGTCCTTGCCGGCGCCCGCCGTCGCGGTGACGGTAACGGGAAACGCCTGGCCGGTGACGAACGCGCTGCGCTCGGAGGCGACGAATCGAACCACCGCGCCAAGGCGCGCCTCGGCGCCGGGTTCGACCGTGACGAGATTCGCGGTCGAGCCGTTGCGTCCGACTTCCTTGGCGAGGCTGCGCATGAAGCCGTCGAGCGCCTGCGCCGCGGCGGCCGCGGGCGTCTCGCCCAGAAGCTGAGGCGGGCGGCCGATGACGACGATGCGCCCGCACGCGTCGAGATGGCGGATGAAGCCGTGAAAAAATTCGTACGCTTCCTCGAGCGCCGCGGGGTCGGCCGCGCCGCTCGCGTCATAGACAAGGATGTCCGCGGCGAACTCCGGCGGCACGGCATCGGGCGGCACGGCCGCGAGAGCGACGCCGGACTTGCCGCGCGTCGAGAGCGACGCGGCGAAC
>JAIOHV010000067.1 GCA_019912885.1 bacterium | reverse complement strand
GTTCGACGCATACAGGGTCGGCAGCACGCGGACACGCGCCTTTTTGCCGGCGGCAGCGGCGGCCTCGAGCATCTTGATTTCGTCGGCGACCGTAAGCCCGTATCCGCTCTTCGCTTCGAGGAGGCGCGTGCGTTCGGAAGCGCGCTCGTCGAAGCGAAGAGCGGATACGGGCTTACGGTCGCCGACGAAATCAAGATGCTCGAGGCCGCCGCTGCCGCCGGCAAAAAGGCGCGTGTCCGCGTGCTGCCGACCCTGTATGCGTCGAACGCTTCCCCGCCGGACCAGACCGGAAGCGATGCCTGGGTGCGCGCGATCGCCGAAGATCTCATCCCGGAAGCCGCGACGAGGCGCCTTGCGCGAGCGGTGTGCGTTCGCGTGGGCGATTCCGGTTTCGCGCCCGATGATGTTCGCGCCATCGCGTCGGCCGCGCGCGCACACGACTTGCCGCTGCGGCTGCGCTTGTCCGCGGCCTCGCGCGAGAGCGTCGAGCTGGCGCTGGAACTTGGCGCCCACGCCATCGAGTTTGCCGGCGATCTGGCGAGCGCGGCGCCGTGCGCGGAATCGGTGATCGTTTCGCCGGTCGACCATTTTCTGCGCGGATATGAACGCGCCGATTTACGCGGGCTGATCGACGCGGGCGCGTGCCTGGCCCTTTCGACGGGAACGGAGCCGGGATTCGGGCGCGCGTGCAGCATGCCGTTCGCGATCGCGCTCGCTTGCAAGCGCCTTGGATTGTCGGTGGCGGAGTCGATCGTCGCCGCGACTTACGGCGCGGCGCGCGCGCTTGGCGTCGATGACGAATACGGAGCGATCGTGCCGGGGCGGCGCACGCCGCTTCTGGCGATCGACCTGCCGTCGTGGGAGGCTCTGCCCTACGCGATCGCGGACATTCCGCGCGCGCAGCTCATCGGCTGACGGTCGTCAAGCGCGCGGCGGCCGCCTCGTCGAGATACCAGAAAACCTCGCCGGCAAACGGATCGACAAGTCGCGCGGGAATCACGTCCGTCGGTTCGCGTCCTTCGATGGCGCGCCGCGCCATGTCCGCCTTGGCCGCGCCGGTGACCAAAAACCACACGTTGCGCGCCGCGTTAATGAGCGCGGGCGTGAACGTGACGCGCGGATGCGTTTTGATCGGCCCGGCAGCGACAAGCCGGTCCGCCGGGATCGCGCCGACCGCGCCGGGGAAGATCGACGCGGTATGGCCGTCGTCGCCAAGCCCCAGAAAAACAATGTCCAGGCGCGGCACGGCTTCGCCGCTTACGGCGCGCAGTGTTTCTTCATACGCACGCGCGGCCTCGTCGGGCCCGGCGTCGGCGCGATAGATCGGATGAATGTGAGCCCGGGGAATCGGTACGCGCGCCAGCAAGGTGCGCGCGGCAAGATCGTGATTGCTGTCCGGGTGATCGATCGGCACGTAGCGCTCGTCGCTCCAGAAAACGTGCGTCTCGTTCCAGGGGATCGCGTCGCCGGCATGCGCCGCGAGATGTTCGAAAAACGCGCCGGGCGTCGAACCGCCGGCCAGCGCGACAAGAAATTGGCCGCGCGCATCGACGGCCGCGCGCGCGATCGTGGCGAGGTCGCGCGTCATGCCCGTGAACAGAGCGGACCGGTCGGGCTCGATGACAAGATGCCGCGTCATGGCCGCCGCCACTTCCTCCTGTCCGCGGCCATCATTTCGATGGATTCAAGCGGTCCCCACGAGCCGGGATCGTAGGTCGGGATCTGCCGCTCGCGCGAAAGTTCCCACCCTTCGACGATGCGATCGACGAACTTCCAGGATTCGATGACGCCGTCGGTTCGCGGAAAGAGCGTCGAATCGCCGAGCACAACATCCAGCAGCAGGCGCTCATACGCCTCCGGCGCCTGATCGCCGTAGGCGGTGTAGTAGCGAAAGTCCATCGATTGCGTCCGCACATCCATCAGCATGCCGGGATGCTTGGTCGCGAACTTCAGACTGACGCCCTCGTCCGGCTGGATCCGCAGGATGAGTGAACTGGGCTCGAGCGGCTGCGGCAACACCTGGCGGAATAGCAAATGCGGCACCGCGCGATACTGGATCGCCACCTCGCTGACGCGCTTGGCCAGGTATTTTCCCGAGCGGATGTAGAACGGCACGTTCGCCCATCGCCAGTTCTCGATGAACAGCTTGATCGCGACGTACGTTTCCGTCGTGGAATCCGGATCGACGTGCTCCTCCTCGCGATACGCCTTCACCTCCCCGCCGCCCAAAAACCCGCGGCCGTATTGCGCGCGCACGACGTTGTCCCGCACGTCGGTCGCCTCGATCGGGCGGATGGAGCGCAGCACCTTCACCTTCTCGTCGCGGATCGCCTCGGCGTCGAAGGACGTCGGCGGCTCCATCGCGACCATCGCCATGAGCTGCAAAATATGATTTTGCACCATATCGCGGATAACACCCGCCTCCTCGTAATAGCGCCCGCGATCGCCGATGCCGCGATCCTCCGCGACGGTGATCTGCACATGGTCCACGTAGCGCCGGTTCCACGTCGGTTCGAACTGGCCGTTCGCGAAGCGCAGGACCATGATGTTCTGCACGGTTTCCTTTCCAAGATAGTGGTCGATGCGATAGACGCACGCCTCCGGAAAGTGCGTCAGGACGGTGTCGTTCAATTCGATGGCGCTCGCGAGGTCGCGCCCGAAGGGTTTTTCGATGACGACGCGCGGCCACTGATCCTTCTCGCGCCGGGTCAGGCCGGCGGCCGCGAGCTGCTCGATCGTCGTTGCGAACAGGCTCGGCGGGATCGCGAGATAAAAAATGTGATGGCGCGGGATGCCCTCTTTTTTCTCGAGCTTGTCGAGAAACGCGGCCAGTTTTTTGTAGGCATCGGGATCCTCGAAGTTCGTCGATCGATAGTGAAGACGCGCGAGAAAGCGATCGAGCTCGTCCTTGGTCGGTTTCTGGCGCGAGTATTCGGTCAACGCCTTGCGCATCATCTCGCGGAACTGGTCGTCGCTGCGTTCCGAGCCGGCGCAACCGACGATCGACGTTTCCGGCGGCAACATCTTCTCGCGTTCGATGAGATGGTAGAGCGCCGGCATGAGCTTGCGCTGGGCCAGATCGCCCGTCGCGCCGAGAATGACGAACGTGCAGGGCTCGGCCTTGACCTCGCGGCCTTCCGGCGTCGGGTAGACAAACGATTCGTCGGCGATGTTCGCGGATTCCTTTGCGCCCATCAGTCCTTCCTTTCGACGGTGTGGCCGCCAAACTCGCGGCGCAGGGCCGCGATGACCTTGCCCGCGAACGACTCGTCCTGCCTCGAACGCAGCCGCGCCAGGAGCGAAAACGTGATGACCGGCGCGGGCACGTCGATGTCGATGGCCTCCTGCACGGTCCATCGCCCCTCTCCCGAATCCGCAACGGCGTCGCCGATGTCCGAGAGCAATGCGTCGCGCCTGAACATGCTCTCGCACAATTCGAGCAGCCACGAGCGGACGACACTTCCACGATTCCACACGGCGGAAATCGCGTGCATGTCGAGATCGAAGCGAGACTTGTGCAGGATCTCGAAGCCCTCCGCGTACGCCTGCAACATTCCGTATTCGATGCCGTTGTGCACCATTTTCACGTAGTGCCCGCTGCCGGCGGCGCCGGTGTGAATGAAGCCATTTTCGGGAGCGAGCGTTTTGAACAACGGTTCAAGTCGCCCGAAGGCCTCGGCGTCGCCGCCGATCATCATGCAGTAACCGACCTCGAGACCCCAGATGCCGCCGGAAACGCCGGCGTCGACCAGGTGGATGCCGGAGGCCTTGAGCGATTCGTATCGGCGAAGCGTGTCGTGGAAATTGGAGTTGCCGCCGTCGACGATGATGTCGCCCGGGGAAAGCCGGGGCAAAAGCTCGTCGATGAGATCGTCGACCGGCTTTCCCGCCGGCACCATCAGCCAGACGGCGCGGGGCGCGGAAAGCTTCGACACGAGATCCGCAAGATCGCCCGCGCCCGCGGCGCCCGCCAATTCCGCGTCGCGGATCGCGTCCGCGTTGCGATCAAAAACAACGGCGCGGTGATCGCCGCGTCGCAGGCGGCGAACCATGTTGAGCCCCATGCGGCCAAGCCCGATGAAACCAATTTCCATAAATCATCTCCTCGGGTCGCGCGATTGGGATTCTATTTTCTCCGCTCGTCTATTCCGTTGCCGTGAGATATCCCCACTCGGCGCCCGCGATGCGATAGTCCGCAACGGCGCTTACAAGACGCGTTTTCGCCTGGATATACGTGAATTGCGCATCGAGCAGATCGAGGTTCGTCGCCGCGCCGATGGTCTGACGCGTTTCCACGACCTTCAGATTCTCCTCGGCGAAAGCGACTTCCTTGCGGGCGGCGCGCACGCGTTCCGTCGCGGCCTGGCGCGTCAGCGCCGCGGAGGCGGCACGCTGCAAGAATCCGCGGCGCAATTCCTCGGAACGCAGGCGCGCGGCGAGCACATTTTTTTGCGACTGCGCGATGCCGAACGCTCCCGCGCCGCTTTGGAAAAGCGGTATCTGAAGCGTCAGCATCGCCGTCCACTGCTCCTCCTCGTCGAGAGCCGGTGTGTCGTTGGGCGTCCAGCCGTAATCGAAAACGAAGTTCAGGCTCGGAAGGACGTCCGTCACCGCGAGGAATCGATCGCTCTTGGCGAGATTCACCGATTCGTCCGACGCCCGCAGCGCCGGATGCGCCGCGATGACGCTCATGTCGGGCAACGGCGCGAGCGTGGCGAACACCTCCTCTTCGATCGATGCGTCGATGGCGAGCTCCGGCAACTCCCACGCGCGGTCGAGTTCGACGCCCATCGCATAGTTGAGGTCAACCCGCGCGAGCCGCTCGGCGTTGCGCGCCTGCACCAGATCGCCTTCCGCCTGCGCGGCCTGGCTCTCCCAGCGCAACACCTCGGCGCGCGAAAGCTGCCCAACCTCAAAGCGCGCCTGTGTGAGCTTGAGCGTCTCGCCGGCGAGCGCTGAGGCCTCCTCGGCCGTTCGGACGAGCTGCTCCGCCTTTTGCGTTTCAAAATACGCCTGTCGCACGCGGCTTTCGATTTGCGCGCGCGCGTCGTCCGCGAGCGCGGCGCGGCGGCGCTTTTCCCGCGTGCCGGCCTGGATGCCCGCGATCTCCTTGCCGCCGTTGAACAGCGGCTGCTGAACCTGCACCGACGATGTGTACGTCGTCTCAAACGCGATCGGCTCGTATTCGTCCGGATCGCCGCCGAACGCCTCGATGAAATCGCGGTTCGCCTCGTCCTGTTGTTCGAGCGTGTCGAACGTGTCCGGATCGATGCGGCGCGCCGACGTGTTGAAGTAGACCTTCGGCCCGTATTGGCTGATCGCGCGCGCCTGTCCCCATTTCGCCGCGTCCGCCTCGCTTTCCGCCGCGCGCACGGTGCGATTTTCCGCAAGCGCGATCGCCACCGCCTCGTCGAGCGTCAAAACCGCCGCGTACGCGGGCGCGGCGGCGGCAAAAGCGGCAATGGCGGAAAGAACAACGTGAAGAGGAAAGCAACGACCCATGAAAACGCCCCGGGCGAGAAGTCCGTGCGAAATTTGCGGAATCGCACCCGTGGTGTCAATGAGCCGATCGCCGGCGGCCGATTTGGAATTTCCGATTGGCCCGGTTACACGGCAAAAGCGGTCAGAACAATCGCCGCGACGGCGGCGAGCGCCGCGGCGGTCGACGCGATCGCGAGCGTGCGCGCGAAATTCGGATGCCCCCACGTGCGCGGATTGCGTTTGGTGGCCGGTTCGGACAAGCCGAGGGGTACGGTGTAACGCAGCGTGATCTCGCCGATGCGAATGTAGTCGCCGTCGGAAAGCGTCATGCCGCGAATCTTGCCGCCGTTGACGAATGTTCCAGCGGCGCTGTCCGCGTCGTAGAGATAATGCCGGCCACGCCGGGTAACGATGCGCGCGTGTCGCTCCGATATTTCCCCGCCGCGCAGGAAGAGATCGCATCCGGGATGGCGACCGATGACGAATTCGCGCCGGGTCACCGCGAACGCGCCGCGTGGCCCCTGCCCCTTCACCACGCGCAGATGCGGCGTCTTGCACGCGGGCTCGAACAGCTCGCGGTTCATGCCGGGGGCGGTGGTTTCCGCCGAGGGCGCGGGCGGATCCGCGGGCATGATCGGCGTGTGTACGCGCGCCGAGCGCAACAATCCGGCGGTCGCCCATCGCGCCGACGGTTTGGGCCGGCGATCGACGACGAGCATGCGCTCGCCAAGCGCGATCATGTCGCCTTCGTGAACGACAAACGGCCCATGCACGCGGCGGCCGTTCACCCAGACGCCGTTTTCGCTTTCGCGATCGCGCACCGCAAGTCGTCCTTCGGCCTGCGAAAATTCGGCATGAAAACGCGAGACGCCCGGAGCGTCGATGACAATGTCGTTGCGGCCGTCGCGGCCGGCGGTCATCACCTCGCGCGTGAGCACGTATTCGGACTGAACGTCCTCGCTCCGCTCCCTGAGCACAAACGGTCCCGTCGCCATGTCGACCTCCCATCACACATAACGAAGCGCGTCCTCGCGCTCATCCGCGAACGCCTCGGCGTCCCGCGCGGCCCGGGCGAACAAGCCGTCCAGCGGCGCGCCGTCATCGATGGCGCGGCGCAGGCCGCCGTCCCCCCAAAGCAGGTCGATCGCCGGGCGATCGTCCACGAATTCGTACGTTTCCTTCCGCCAGTCGAACGCGTGCGGGAAGAGTTCCCGCACCGTCGCGATGAGACGGACGTACGCCGCGATCGCGTCGAATCGCCCGCGATCGGTGACGTGGACAAACACGCCGCCGCACACGTCGCCCGCGTGCTTCTGATACATCGGTCGAAAATGCGTCGGTCTGAAGCGAACTCCCGGCAGCGCGAAATCCCCCAGCCGGCGCGCGATCATTTCCGGTGAAACGGCCGGCGCGCCGGCCAGCTCGAACGGCGTCGTGGTGCCCCGCCCCTCCGAGAGCGTCGTTCCCTCGATCAGGCACGCGCCCGGATAGACGAACGCCGTTTCGACGGATGGCATGTTCGGCGACGGCGGAATCCACGGAAGGCCGGTGTCGTCAAACATCATCGCGCGCCGCCAGCCGCCCATCTCCACGACGCGCAAGTCCGCGTCGATGCCGTGCGTCCTGACGAGCCAACGCGCAACTTCGCCCGCGGTCAGGCCGTGGCGGATCGGCATCGGATAGCGGCCGACGAACGACCGGTAGCCCGCCTGGATTGTCGGCCCGGACACCACCAGCCCGCTGAGCGGATTTGGCCGGTCGAGCACGATCATCGTCTTTCCCGCTTCGGCACACGCCGTCATGGCGTAAGCGAGCGTCCAGATGAACGTGTAGTAGCGGCTGCCGACGTCCTGCACGTCGAACACGAGCGCGTCGACAAGCTCCATCGCGTCCGCGGGCGGCGCGAGCGAAGCCTCCGTTTCGCCGTACAGCGAAAAGACGGGGATGCCCTCCCAGACCCCGCCCGGCACGGCCTCCATGTCCTGCGCGGCGCCGAACAGGCCGTGCTCCGGCGCGAGGATCGCCGTCAGCCTCGGAGACTTCGACGCGGCCAGCGCGTGCACGACCGAGCGCATATCCGGCGTGAAGGATGTCTGATTGGCGATGAGCCCGACGCGCGCGGCGCCGGCGATGGCGGCGGGATCTTCGAGAAAGGCCTCGTTACCCAGCCGCACGCGCATCAGTGCACGAGCTCGCTCGGCGGCACCAGCCGGATGCCGGCCGCGGCCAGTTCGGGGAGTTTGGCGCGCAGCGCGCGCAGGGTGTTCTCGTGCGGGTGCCCGATGGCGATCGCCTCGCCCTGGCGTTTGGCGATTCCGGCGAGCACGTCGATCTGGTTCAAGATCGCCGGGTATTCCGGATTGTGATCGAGAAACACGTTGCGTACCGCCGACCGGATGCCCATGCGGCGTGCGACATCAAACGCGATGGAGCTGCCGGACGTTCGCGAGTCCACGAAATACAGCCCGCGCGCCTTCACGATCTGCAACACATCCGTCATCTTCTCCGCGTCGGAGGTGAATCGGCTGCCCATATGATTGTTTGTGCCCTTGGCGCCGGGGATGTCCTCGAGGTTCGCGACGGCCATCTGGCGAATGACGTCCGGCGTCATCTCCACGAAAAGCCCGCCCTTGCCCGGACGGATGCTGCGATCGAGCGGCTCCATCGGCATGTGCAGCATGATCTCGCGTCCGGCCGAAAGCGCCCGCCCCGCGAACGACTTCCCGTACGGTGAATACGGAAGGATCGAAAAGGTCAGCGGCGCGTCGAGCGCGAGAAGCTGATGCTCGTGGATTTCGCGGAAGCCGATGTCGTCGATGATGATCGCCACGCGCGGGGCTCCCTGGAATGGCTTTCGCGGAACGGCGTCGGCGAGCGGCGGCGGCACGTACATCGCCTCGGCGGTCTGATCGGTTTCCATGCCGACGCGCGTCAGGAAGACGCGGTGCGTATTGAGCCCTTCAACGTCGATATTGATCTGAAAGGTCTTCGAATCCACCTCGGCGCCGGAGACTTTCACCGCGTCGCCGAGCGGCGCGAGTTTTTCCGCGAACTTCTTTTCCGCCGCCACGACATCGAACGAGGCCGGCACCCACAATTCCCAGAAGGTGAACTCCCAGCGGCGGGCGCCCGCGTCGCGATCGACGACGTAGTTCGAGATAAAATTGACCTTGGAAAGCGCGAGATCGAAGAACGTGGAATAGGCCGCGCCTGTCGCCTTGACGACCTTGTCGCGGAAATCGAGCTGCTCGGGCGCCTCCTCGGGATTCCGAGCGGCCACATTTTCAGCGACCGAATCGAAAAAGTTGGAGACGATCAGAAGCGAAATCAGGAGGAAGACAAGAAACGCGAAGATGCCAAGGCCAAAGATCTGGCTCGAGGGCATGGCCGCGACGCGACGGCCGATCCGCTCGAGCGGCCCGCGCTTGCGCCCTCGGCTCCGCTGCCCCTGAGTATCCCGGTGATCGCTTTCGGGCGTCACGCCCCGCCCAACAGGGCGCTGTATTGCGGCCAGCTTTTCAAAATGGCGACGGCGACGTCGAGTTGCGGATCCTCGGATTCGTCCGCGGACGACGGCGGCTTCGGCAGCGTCTGCTGTTCGTCGAGCACCGACGGCGGCGGCGCGGTGCCGTTTTCTTCCTCGAGGTTCGGCAAGCGGTTGCGGTAGTCGCTCTCCCGGAACATCTCGTCGTCAAAATCCGGTTCCACATCGGCGGCCGGAGCGATGACGTAATGCGGCTCCACGCCCTTGGCCTGAATGTCGCGGCCCGACGGCGTGAAATACTTCGCGGTCGTCAGGCGCAGCGCCGTGTCCGAATCCAGCGGCAGGATCGTCTGCACGCTGCCTTTGCCGAACGTGCGACCGCCGATCAGGATCGCGCGGTGCTGATCCTTCAGCGCGCCGGCGACGATCTCGCTGGCCGACGCGGAGCCCGCGTTGATCAGCACCACCATCGGCCCCATCGAATACGTGCCGTTCGGCTTGGCGGCAAACGACATGTCCTGGCTCTCGATGCGGCCGTGCGTGTACACGATGAGCCCGTCGTCGAGAAATTCGTCCGCGACGTTCACCGCCTGGTCAAGAAGGCCGCCGGGGTTGTTGCGCAGATCGAGTACCAGACCCTTGATCGGCCCCTGCTCCGCGAGGCGCTCGATCGCCATGCGCAGGTGGTCGGTCGCGTTCGAGTTGAACTGCGTCAGACGCACGTACACATATCCCGGTTCCAGCATCTTGTCCTTCACGGTGACCACGTCGATGATCGCGCGCTCGAGCGTGACCTCGAACGGCTTATCCACGCCCTCGCGCCAGATGGTGACGGTGACGGTGGTTCCGGCATCGCCGCGCAACTTGTTCACGGCGTCCATGATCGTCATGCCCTTGGTGATTTCGCCTTCGATCTTCACGATGAGGTCGCCGGCCTTGATGCCGGCCCGGGCGGCGGGCGTGTCGTCGATGGGGCTGATGACGGCGATGTAGCCGTCCTTGAGCTGAATCTCGATGCCGAGACCCCCGAACTTTCCGGTGGTCTCCTCGGTCAGGTTGCTGAAGCTCTCGGGCGTGAGGAACGACGAGTGCGGATCCAGGCTCTCAAGCATGCCCGTGATTGCGCCGTACACAAGCTCCTTCACCGGCACGTCCTCGACATATTTCATCTCGACGACCGCAAGCGCGTGCGTAAAGAGGCGCAGCGCGTCGTGCGCCTCGGTCGAAAGATCGCCGACGGCGCGCGCGGCGGGCGCGATCGCGATGAGCCCCAGGATGACGACCGCGACGGCGAGAACCCACTGAATTCGTTTTTTCATTCAAAATATTCCGTATTTTTGCGTCCGCGAATCGCCGCGGCGCCATTTTCGGCACAAACCGACTGAGCTTTATAGCGCATTGACGGGCGGGTGTTAATCCGTTGGGAGCGGGGCTGAAAAATCAAAATCGCCCGCCGCTAAATTTTTCATCGGCGGGTGGTATCGTCAGAGTCAGGGATCCTGTCGTGCGGTCCAGGCGGCGTGCGATTCATGCCCAATTCGTAATTCGCCATTCCCCATTGGCGATCACTCCGTGCACCACGTCCCGGTCGGGTTCGACGTGAAGTCGGGCGCCATGAAGACGAAGTCCTGGACGACCGCGCCGCCGGGCGGAAGGAATGGAATGGATTCCTCGACGGCGCCGCCGTCGGCTTGCAGTGTTATGACGTAGTCGTCCGGAGTCACGTTGAAGGCAACGAACAACGGAATTTCGGGGTGCGTTCCTTCGCCGTCATACGGGCCTCCGGTGGTGATGTCGCTCTCCGTCGTCAGCACGAAATCGAGATTTTCATCCCATTGCAGGTACAGGATCGCCAGTGTCCCCGTGTCGAACGATGCCGCCGCGCAGCCGACCGGCTCATAGGCCGATCCGGCTCGTAGATCGCCGCGCCGACAACCTGTCCCTTGTACTCGTCGTCCGGCATGTCTCAAAGCCCCGGGATGTTATAATACGTTATCCCCCATGATGTTCCAACAACAACATGATTACCATCCGACGCAACAAAAGCGTCAGAGACGCCCGCCGCCGCGCAGTCAAGCCACTCGCGCTCCCAATTAATGCCATCGCTACTCATCACGCGCTCTGAACAATGATCGTATGTAACCTGATCGGTGCCGCTCGTATATATAATTACATTGTCTTCGGCGTCCAGGAAGATGTGACCTGCATTTGAGATTCCTATGGTTGGCTTTAGCGAAACAACATCCCATCCGCCGCTTCGATTCGTCGCATGATAAATGGATCGAACGGATCCCGTGTCGTCGTATATCGATACATGTGCATAACCTATGGAAGCTTCGCCACCGGCGCTACCGACATCGAGTATATAATCTTCGATCCACGTCCCGTTGTTTTTCGTAGCATGATAAAAACTTTTCTCGCGGCGAAACACAATGTGGACGTCACTGAATTCGGAAATCGCTATATCCGCACCATCAGTTGTTCCTGTTGCAATATCTTCCGTATGCCAAGCGCCGCCTATTTTTTCGCTAAATTGCAAGAGCGATATATTATCCGTCTTCAGCAATACGGGAGCGTCGTTCTGCAACAAAGCAATCTTCGCCGCAGCTCCGCCGGCAATGTTTTCGACTAGCCAGCTCGAATCATCTTTGTTGGCATATTTCTCTTGGCCTATGCTATGATCCCAAAACGCGATGTGCGGTCGATTCAAGGAGTCGATGGCGATGTCCGGGTAGTAGCCAACGTTTTTGCCCTCCGCGATGATTTCTTCATGCCATGGCCCGCCTGAGTTTGTCAGATAAATGAACGCGGGGCTCGGGCCACTTCGATAATAAACCGCATGAAGCGAGTCGTCGGGATCCAGGGCATAGGCGTCGTGGACGGCGGAAATAAGTCCGTCGTAAATCCTCGATGTAATCGCGTCGGTTCCGTTCGTGTAGAGCCAGTTCATCGACGACTGGTCATCCGACATCATCGTCGCGGCCGCGTATGTATTCGAGCAATATTTGGCCTTCGTCACCTGCCCGTCGTCAG
>JAIOHV010000066.1 GCA_019912885.1 bacterium | reverse complement strand
GCGGTGACCGCCTCGACGAGCGCCTTTACGATGCCAGCCGCGCCGACAGGCCTGACCGCGTCCGCCAAGCCCGGCGGCGGCGTGTCGCTGGCGTTCACGAATCGATCGAGCGGACAGGCGGGATTTGCGGTTTATCGCAAGATGTCCGGCGATGCCTCGTTCGCCGCAATCGGCGAAACGGTCAGCGAGACGTATTTCGACGCCGCGGCGCCCGCGGGCGCGACGCTCGTGTATGCCGTCGCGGCCTTCACCACCGACGGCGAGGGACCGCCTGGCGTGCCGGCGCTCGTGGATACCGCGCCCGTTGCGCCGAGCGATCTGTCGGTGACGCCGATCGACGAAACGTCCGTGCTGGTCGAATGGACGCCGGCAGGCGGCGGCGAGCAGATGATCTTCCGCTCGCGCGCGGAGGACGACGGCGGATTCCTTCCCATCGCGACGCTGCCCGCGGGCGCGTCGTCGATCGTCGATGCCGAGCTGCACGAGTGCGAACGCGCGACGTGGATCGTGCGGATGTACGCCGGCGAAGCGTACGACGAATCGCCGTGGGTCGAGAGCCGCGCCCTGCCGATGGCGCCGGCCGCGTTCGAGGCGATCCCCGACGCTGGCGGCGTCGGGTTGACGTGGACCGACATGTCCGACGGCGAGATGGGCTACGTCGTCGAACGCGCGACGGACGGCGGCGCGTTCGAGGAGATCGCGGCCCTTGGCGAAAACGCGCAGGCTTACACGGACGATCCGCATGCGGGCGCGCACGTCTATCGCGTCGCCGCGTTTCACGAATACGGCAAGGCGTACAGCGGCGAGGACAGCGTCGTCGAGGACGGCGCGGCGACCGACGACGACGGCCCGGACGATGACGGGGAGGATGACGATGACGCGGCGGACGACGATGACGATTTTGCCGAGCGCGACGAGGATGACGATTCCGGTTGCGGATGTTGAAATCGGCATCGCCCGATGACGATCGGGGCGATCGCCGGTGACCGGCGGTGCAATCGACTCGATCCGCGGGTCAGGAAAGGCCCTTACTCCACGCGCGCTTCGTAAACGTTTCCGATCGTTTCTTCGCCGTCCGTAAAACGCACGACCAACCTCACCACGCCGCCGACATGAGCGCGAGCGGGAACGTGCATGACGGGCACGGCGGGGCTGTCGGGCGGAAGGACGACTTGTTTTTCGCGTCGGAACAGCTCGCGCCCTTCGTCGTCCGTCACGACAACCTCGACGCGCGTTTCGCGCCCGGTGCGTTCGTCGTTGACGGCGAACACGTTCGTGGCAAGCGGCTGGCCGCGTTTGTAGATATCGCGTGGCAAAAGCGCGAACGCGTAAAGCGGGCGATACGCGGCGGCGAGGCTCGCGTAGCTCGATTTGGGGACGCGCCAATAATCGACGACGCTCCACAGCACCGCGGGGTTCGGGTCGTTGAACATGAATTGCAGGCACGCGCCGCACGGGTCGTATTTGCGCGCGCGCATGCGGTCGATGTAATGCCGGTGGATTTCCGACTGGTAGTCCTGCGTCGCCTGGATGTAGGCGGCGAGGTCCTGCCCCGGCGCGCGCGGCGTCCAGCGCTCCATCAACTCGCGTTGCAGTCCGTGTTTGTCTTCGAGCGCTTTCCAGTCCAGGCGCGCGATGTCGCCGGCCATGAAGCGCGCGGCGCTTTCGAGATTCGGAAAGCTCTGCGCGCCGAATTCGGAAACGCATCGGGCCGCCTTCGGCGCTCGCCGCAGGAGCGCGTCGAACGACCGGCGCGTGCCCATCGGGGTGTACCAGCCGCCGTACCAGTGGATGTCGCGGCGCCGGCGAAAGAGCCCCGGCTCGCCGGAGGAGATCATCGCGCCGCGTGACGGGTCTTCCTCGCGAAGCGCGGCGGCGATGCGCGGATCCATCACATCGCGGTTCCACGAGAACACGGCGGCGCTTGCGACGACGCGCGCGATCGCCGCGGCGCCGTGGTCTTTCGTATCCGCGACCGCGAACGGCTCGTTGTGCGCGCACCAGCAGACGATGGACGGGTGGTTATCCAGCAAGCGAGCCATCGCCCGCGCCTGGCGCACGGCCTCGGGCAGCACGTCGCGCGCGTAGCACCATTGCAGCGGCATGTCCTGCCACAGCGCGATGCCCGCGCGGTCCGCGGCACGGTAGAGCGCCGGGTGATCGACGTGCGCATGCACGCGCAACATGTTCATGTGCGCCTCGCGCGCGAGGCGCATGTCCGTCGCGATCGTGTCGGGCGAGACCGTCGCGAGGTGCGCGTCGGAAGGCGCGTAGTTGCTGCCTTTCACGAAGACGCGCTCGCCGTTGACGCGAAGCTCGCCGTCCTCGAACGTCACCATGCGAATGCCGATCTCGTCCTCGAAGACGTCGCTTGTCTCGCCGACCTCGTCCTCGACACGCACGGAGAGGCGATAGAGATCCGGCGCGCCGAGATCGTGCGTCCACCACAGGCGCGGCTCGGGAATGACGACGCGGTCGGTGAACGTGTTTTCGCCGGCGGCAAGCGACACCGTGTCGCGGCGCTCGATGGGATCGCCGCCGGCGACCGGCGCCAGGCGCGTATGCACGCGCGCGGTCATTGGCGCGGCGGCGTGGATCGTCAGGCGGCGAAGCATCACCGCTTCGACATCGCCCGCGCGTTCGGCATGCCATTGATCGCGAACGACGTGCGCGGCGCCGCTTGTGGCGACGTACGGCGCAAGCCAGACGCCGCCGGGCGAAAGCGTGGGGTCCATCGCGTCCCAGTGCCCGAAGACGCCGAGGATCGCGCGCTTGTTCAGAAGGTCGCTTTCCTTCTCGCAACGCACGCGCAGCACCAACTCGTTTTCGGCCGCGAGGATTTCCGTGACATCCCACGCGGCGGGGTCGAAGTAGCCCTCGTGCGTTCCGAGGGTGCGACCGTTCAGGACGGCGGCGAATTCGTAGAACACGCCGGGCACGACAAACCGCGCGCGGGCGCCGGGCGCGCGAACGAAATCGAATCGCCTGCGATAGACGATGCGCCCCGCGTATCCGGCGAGCGCGTCGTGCTGCTGCCAGTGCGACGGAACGTTCATCGTGAGCATGTCGGCGGGCGGCTCGTCGGGGAATTGCGCGACGGGCGCGAGATCCCAGGGGCCGTCGAGGATGTGTCGCGTTGGTTCGGGCATAGGCGAATCGGGCGGCGATCATTTCGCGCGCGATCGGGAGCGTCAAGTGACCGCGAACACCGACGCGCTTGGCGGGAACCTAAAATCGGTCTATATTGAGGTCACGAATTGTTCGGAAAGGTGGTCCCTGATGCGTCGCATGTTGTTGAGTGAAGATGTCGTTCCCGCCAAGGAATTCAAGGCGAAGCTCTCAAGCTGGCTTTCGCATGTCGCCGAAAATCGCCGCCCGATTCTTATCACGCTGAACGGCAAGCCGGCCGGCGTGCTGATGGACCCACGAGATTTCGACGTTGACCAGGCGCGCGCGGACGATGTCGCCGCGTTGAAGGAAGGACTTGCCGACGCCGCCGCGGGCCGATTCGTTTCCGATGAGGAACTCGACGCGATGCTGGATGAAGCGGTCAAGCCGCGACGACGATGAGAGTTCGCTGGACGTTGCGCGCCGCGAATGACCTTCGCGACCTGTCCCGTTACATCGCCGATTTCAATCCGAACATCGCTGTTGAAACTCGTAACAGGATACGAAAATCGGTGAAGCGCCTCGAAAAATACCCGAAAAGCGGCCGTGTCATCCCCGAATACGACGATGCCGCCATTCGCGAGATCATCGTCGGGCGATTTCGCGTTTGGTATCGCGTCGCGGGGCGTTTTGTCGATATTTTTACGATTCGTGGCGGGCAGCAGTTGTCGCCGGATAACATTTCGGAAATCGAAAAAGCCTGATCGGCGACAGCTCGACGAAAAAACGGCCGCGGGGACCTCCCGCGGCCGTCGTGGCTTCGGCTTACCGTGATTCGCGATTACGACGTGGCGTCGTCGTCCGAAGAGGTGTCGTCATCCGCGGACGTATCGTCGTCGCCGGTGTCGTCGTCGGACGTGTCGTCGTCCATGTCGTCGTCGTCGGCGTCATCGTCGTCGGCGTCGTCGTCATCGGCGTCATCGTCGTCTGTGTCGTCGTCGGCGGGGTCGTCATCGTCGTCGTCGTCGTCATCGTCGTCGCCGCACGCGACCGCGAGGCCGAGCGAAAGCGAGAGAATGAGTGCGAAAAGAATGTAGGCGATTTGATTCACGTTTTTCATAACAGGCCATCCCTCCGGGGAGTGGTTTTCTTAGGCGCGGGATGCGCCTAACGTCGCGCCGCGAAATAGAGCAACCGATGTGCCAAACGATACGATTTCTAGAATACTCAATGAAACCAAATACTTGTGCGATGTCGCTTCACGCCGGCCCGGCGACGCGGCGCGTCAATCATCAGAAATCTGAGACGGTTTCCTGAGAATTGGCCTCGGTGGAGGGGCTCAGGGCAGGTCGCCTTCGGTGACGCGGCGGTCGAAACGCACTTCGAGGTCTTCGGGAATCCGGCCGTCGAATTCGACGACGACGACCGAAAACGGCTGCGTCATGCTTTGCGTGACGACGGCGCCGGGCCGCGGGTGCGTCTCGAGGACGACGACCGTGAGGACCGATCCGGCAAGGCGGACGCTTTCGATCCGCACGCCGTGCCCGCCCGTCGGCTGCGTGCCGAGCGCGACCGTGACGACGACCTGCCGCGCGAAGTCGATCGCCGGCCGGGGCGGCGGCTGCGCGCGCGTCGCCCACAACCGCGTCCAGAGTTCGTCAAACGCGGCATCCTGTCGGACGACGCGCATGTCGCCGCGCGTCAGGCCGGAGTTGCGGCCGTCGAAGCGGCGCCCGATCTCGCCCCTGGTCGCGGGCGATTGTTCGGCCTCGCCGGAGGGCGACGCGACGCCGGCCTCGTCCCGTTCTTTTTCGCGCACCGCGCCGTCTTGCCGCCAACCGTTATCGGACGCCGCGGCGGGCGGTCCCGCCGGTGCGGATTTCGCCGGCGCGGGCGGCGGCTGGGCGGTCGTCGGGGCGTCGGCTTTCCTGGCGGCGACGGATCGCGCGCTTTCTTCGTCCTTCATTTCCTGGGCGGGCACATCCGCCGTTTGCGCCTTGCCTTCGACCGATTGTTCGGGCGCTTCGACGCTCGCGGTCGGCGCGGCCACGCCGCCCAACGTGTCGATGCCTTTTCCCGCGCCGGAACTTCCCCCGGTCTCGCCGCCGGTCGCGAATTCGGCGCGTGTCCCGGACTTTTCGGCCGGCACTTTCGCGAATCGCCCGATCGCGCCCCGGTATTCGAGCTTCGCCTCTGGCTTTGGCGCCGGCATCTCGTTTTTTTCTCCACCCTTCGCGCCGACGATGGCGTCGTCCGCGCCGACGGAGGATTTGAAGGCCGATTCGTCAGCCTCCCCGGACCGCGCGTCCCTGGCGAACATTGGCCGCGCGACGTCGCGATCGGCC
>JAIOHV010000065.1 GCA_019912885.1 bacterium | reverse complement strand
GGCACACGCACCGGCGGCGGTTTCACGCCTGGCGGCGGCGCGGGCGTCGCCCTCGGGAAGGGAACGATCACGCGGCCGGGAGTCGCCCGTGGCGTCGCCGTCGGCGCCGGGGTCGGCGGCGGCGTGGGAGTCGACGGTGTCTGGGCCTGGCGATCGGGCTCGTCGATGCGCGATCCCACACCGGCGTTAAAGGCGCTCAAAAACAGAAGCGCCGCGGCGAAAAGAAATCCAAGTAAAAACAGATACGGCAAACGCAATTTCTACCTCCTTGACCAAGACGGGCAGAACCCGTTGCCGCCGATTTCAACACGACGAGCGGTTCGCGGCTGTGACGCGGGCGATGAAAACGTTCATTCGACTGGTCGGTGGCGCTCCGATGGCGATCGTGATAGGCGACAAAAGGGAGATTCGAAGCGGGAGAAACGTCATGCCCGAGCCGATCGCCGATATCGACCCCACCCTGCCCCGCCAGGCGCGTTTCGCGCGGATGCACCGGATCGCGCCGGATGTGCTCGCCGGCTGCCCTGATCTTGTCAGCGCGATGGCGACCGCGGTGACGCTTGTCGCGCTGCACGCGCCCGAGCTTTTCTGGGTCGGGTTCTATCGCGCGGCGGCGGGTGAAAAGCTCATCGTCGGCCCGTATCGCGGCACGTTGGCCTGCACGGAAATCGCGTTCGGACGCGGCGTGTGCGGGCTTGCGGCGAGCACGCGGCAGTCGGTCGTTGTGCCAGACGTTGATGCGTTTGCCGGTCATATCGCCTGCGACGCCGCGTCGAAAAGCGAGATCGTCGTGCCGGTCATCCACGCGTCCGGCGCCCTGCTCGGCGTGCTCGACGCGGACAGCACGCGCCCCGGCGAATTCGACGACGCCGACCGCGAGGCGCTGGCGGCGCTCTGCGATCTTGTCGCGGCGCGGGCATCAGCCGCCGATCTTGCGCAGGGCGACGTAGTGCGCGGGTAGCAGGTTCTCCGGTGCGATCCCCAAAAGACGCAGCAGCGCGGCGATAAGGCGATACGCCAGGATGCGAAGCCGCCCGCCTGAGCCGCGCTCGCGCCATTGCGCGCGATACCACGCCTCGCCGTAGCCGAATTCGCGCGAGGCATCGGCCGCGGCGCCGTCCGCGGGAAAAAATTCCCGCCGCGTCGCGCCCCACCAGCCCGTGTTGGGATTGGCGAACTCCTCGTACGACCATTCGGGGCCGTATCGCCCGAAA
Source organism: bacterium (assembly GCA_019912885.1). Taxonomy (NCBI): domain Bacteria; species bacterium. The sequence continues at coordinate 3,237 of JAIOHV010000065.1, read as the reverse complement.
ATCCGGCAGAGCGTGTAAATTATGCGCGGCGGAAGATAGTGCGCCCACGGAATCGGCAGGCCGATGACGTGGTATTCGAACGGCCAGTAGCGGTTCTGGCTTTCGAGCACGACAAGCAACCCTCCCGGGGCCAGGCGCGACCAGCACGCATCGACGAGCGCCCGGCGAACGCGCGGATCGACGTGTTCGATCATCGCCGACATGAGCACGAGGTCGAACGTTTCGTCCGTGAAATCGGGCGTCGCCGCGATGCGCGGCTCCCAGCGTTCGAGGCCGAAATGCGCCTTTTTCGCGAGGCACACATCGATCATGCCGGCGTCGGGATCGAAACTGACGAGCTTTTCGACCATCCTCGATCGCAGCAAGACCTCGGAAAGATGTCCCGCGCTGCATCCAGGCTCGAGGACGCGCACCGGTTTGCCGCGCGCGTCGATCCACGCCAGCAGCGGCGCGAGCTTGGGCGCGCGCTCCTCGCGATAACGCAAATAGCGCGGCATGCGCGCGACGCCCTTGCGGCGGACGATGGCTTCGACGATCTCGCGCGAGTAGTCGGTGGGATAGCGTTTATCGCCGACGGTGACGACGCCGCCCGCGCCTTCGCGAACGAAAGACCAGGCGGACGCGTCGGGAGCGGAAGGCGCCGCGTCAGAAGACACTTTTCGCGCCGTAGAGACGGTAGGCGAATGTGCCGACAATCGTCAGCTCCTCATCGGGCCAGGATTCGGGGAACGGGGAAAAATCGGCCGCGTCCTCGACGGCGCGCCGGGCTCCCTGGTCGAGGAGCGGAAAACCGCTCGTACGCACGAGCTTGATCTCTTTCAGCCGCCCCGAACGCAGGATCGTGAAGGCAAGCGTGAGCTGGCCCTGCTGCCCGCGATACATGGCGTCCTGCGGGTAGACCCACGCCCACTCGATTTTCTCCTTCAGGCCGGAAAAATAGCCGAAATACTTGAACTCGCGGGTGTTGAGGCTAATTGCATTTCCCGGCACGCCCGAATCGGGATTGTAGGGCGATACGTTCCCGCCGCCGGCGGCGCCGCTTGCGCCATCGCGACTGGCCTGGTAGCCGACCGAGTCAATCAAATCGTCGAGCGATTTTTGCGTGGCCTTCTCGCCTTGGCCGGCCGCGCCTTCGCCGGCACCCTCGGTTTTCGGACGCATGCCTTCGCCGACCTCGGGAATCTCATAGCGGCGCGAGGGCTTCGGGGCGCCCGCCTTGCGACCCGGCTTTGGGGACTGACCGCGCGTTCCGACCTCGCCCTGAAACTCGTTGATGGGCACGTCCGCGCGATGCGTCTGCGTGTCCGCGCGGTGCGACCGCTCCGCCAGATACCGCGCGTCCTCCGGTGGGCGTTGGTTTGCCGGCAGCGGCGCGGTGACGACCTTTCCCGCACTCGGCGGAAGCGGCGCGTCCACCTGCGACAGGTCGATCCAGACGGGGGCGTCGCCGTCGGCCGATCGCTCGGGTGCGGGCAACAGCCAGAAAACGGCAAGCGCGAGCAGGTGAAAAAGTATGGACGCGACGGCCGCCCAATAGGCGAAGCGCCGCCCTTTGAGCCGTCGTAAATCGTCGCGCCAGGTCTCGTTCAAGGCATCTCCCGTTTCGCCTTCGCGTCAGGGAACGAGACTAACACAAAACGGCCCCGGAACTGGACCGGGGCCGCCGTGAAATTTCGCGTGCGTTGACGGGATTCGCTAGAAGCAGCCGCTGCAACCGCCGATGTCGTCGGAACTGATGCGAGCCTGCTCGAGGTTGTCGCCCGGAGGACCCGTGTCCTCGTCCGCGTCGTCGTCTTCGAGCGTGTCGTCGTCGCCGGTATCATCATCGTCGTCCGTCGCGTCGTCGTCGCTGCCTGCGTCGTCGTCATCGTCAACCGTGTCATCGTCCGTGGCGTCGTCGTCCGCCGCGTCGTCGTCCGCCGCGTCGTCGTCGGCGACATCGTCGTCGGCGGCCGTGTCGTCATCCTGCGCGTGCGCGATCGAGGCCGAGACGAAAAACGCGGCAAGAACGGCCGCGACAAAAACAAATGCGTGCGCAAATCGCCCGAATTTCATTGCATGCTCCTTGCTTACCGATGACGGGACGTTTCGGAAACGCGTCATTATCAGAATTTTGGGGGGTTTGCCAAGGCGCCAAGTCGGATCAAAGCAGAAAATACCAGACGAGGACCATGAAAACGAGAACAAAGGCGCCGAAAATGCCGACGACGGCGGTCGGGGATAGTCGCTGCTCGTCCCGAAGTCCGGCCTCTTTCCAGGTTTCGGAGCCCTCGACATTCAGGCGCGCGCGCTCGGCGACGCTGGCCGGATCCAGGAATTTCAGCTTGGTGTGCCCGACGACAATCGTGTCCTTGTGCCGCAACCTGACGCTTCGCGCCGCGCGATTGTTGATGAGCGTGCCGTTTCGCGAATCGAGGTCGCGAACGGTGACGCCCGCGTCGCCGGCGATGAACTCCGCATGCTGCTGCGAGATTTTTTCGTCGTCGATGCGAATGTTGCAATCGGTGGAACGTCCGAGCACGTAGCGCCCGGGCGGCAACAGGTATTTGGCACCTCGGCCGGCGCCGAAAAGAACCTCGATCGACGGGTAACGCGCCAGGTCGAGCTTTTTGCCGAGCGCCTCGGCCACAAGGTCGCCCCGCGTGGCCATGACCGTCTGTTCGCCGGCCGCGGGCGGGATCGCTTCGTCGAATTTTTTCGCGACGAAGCTTTGCGTCGGATCGCGCAGTTGATCGATCGTCCGAAAGGCGGTCATGCCCTGGGCGGCCGACTCCTCGGCGTCGTCCAGGACATGGATGTAGAACTGGTTGCTGCCAATGATGAGTTCGTCGCCCTCGCGCAACTCGCGCATCCCGTCGATCCGGTGATTGTTCAGGAAGGTGCCGTTGCGGCTGCCCATGTCCTTCACTTCCACACGGTTTTCGACGACGTAGATCTTCACGTGCTGGCGCGAGACGTTGTCGTCCGCGAGAACGATGTCCGCGCCGGGGTCGCGCCCGACGAGCGTCATCACCTTGCGAAGCGGAAAAACGACTTTTCGACCGAGATCGTCCGTCGATACGAGCGCGTAGCCCATTGATCCATCGTCCCGATTGCGTTGCGTGGAATGCGATTTGACGGCGCGGGCCGCAAGATGTCAACGCCCGTGTGCCTGACTCCACGCGCGGCTGCTCAACGCGCCGGCACCGCCGCGCGGCCCCCGCGGCCCTTTTTGCGGCCGGCTCTTGCGCGCCGAAC
>JAIOHV010000064.1 GCA_019912885.1 bacterium | reverse complement strand
CGGCGCCGAAGGCGCGCAGATCGGCACGCGCCTGATCGCCACGACCGAATGCGCCGTGCACGACCGCTACAAACGCGCGATCGTCGAGGCCGGCGACGAGGCCACGCTCGTCACGGGCGTGCGGCTTGGGCCCTCGCGCGTTCTGCGCAATCCGCTCGCCGAGGACATCCGCCGCATGGACGACGCGGGCCACAGCGCGGAGGAGATCCATGCGTTCATCGGGCATGGCCGCGTGCGCCGCGCGGCGTGCGAGGGCGACATGGACCTCGGCAGCGCGGCCGCCGGGCAGGGCGCGGCGCTTTGCGACGATGTGCGGCCCATCGCGGACATCATCGGAGACATGATGCGCGACGCGAAGCGATGTCTGGAATCGGGGCAGGTGCGCCTGGGGACCGGTTGATCGGCGCGTAGATGGGGCGCCACGCCCGCTTCGTGGATCCGAGGTTTTACGGCCTGACGTAAACGCTTGACGCGGGGACGAATCCGACCGATCCGTCGCGCAGGACGATCTTCGCCTGCACGCCCGCCCTGCCGATGACGCGCACCGGCGTTCCGGGAATGAGAAGGCGGGTCGCGCCGCGGCCTTCGCCCGTCGGCGAAAACGGCACGCCGCCCGCGCCCTTCACGACCGCCATCATCATGGCGTATTCGGGTGCCGGGTCGATCTCCGAGGGCGGCGCGAAAAAAGGCGTGGCCGCGGTTGCCGCCTCCGTTCCGGCGGTCAACGCCGGTTGCGGCGGCGTCTCGAACGCGGCGGCCGACGTCGCGGCGGGCGGGAAATCGCGCGTCAGGCGGTCGAGCGCGTTCTCGACATCCTCGAGCCGCTGCTTGCCGCCGATGTGCGTTCGGTCGAAGTAAACAAGCCTTCCTGTCGCGGATTCGAAAAACGCGATCGCAAGGAAAGGCGCACGCAGTTTCTTGACGCGATCCGTGGTGAGCGGAGCGTCGAGACCCTGCTCGCCGTCGATCCGCCGCGCGACGCCGAACAGCGCGACAATGCCGGAGCTGCGGTAATTACCTCCGACGATACGCGCCGCGTCGGACGGAAGATTGTGCGCCGTTATCGTTTCCGGCGGCGACGCGGCCAGATCGCCGAGCCCGCCGGCGATGGCCGCAAGCGCGGCGTGGAGCGGCGGCACGCGAGCGGTTTCCGGGTCGGCGTGATACGGCGGCTCGCGCAGGGGGCCGGCGCGTTCCTCCGACAGCGACGCACGCATCGGATCGGAGGCGTAGGCGCCGACAAAAAATCGCTGGCGTCCGCCCGCGCCGTAACCGAGTTCGACGAGCCGGCCGGCAAGGCGCGCATCGAGCGCGCGCGCTTCGTCGAGGCTCTCGTGAAGCGATACGAAGGTCAGGCCGCTTTCCTCGCGGCGCACGATTGCGAAATCCGTGACGATCGCCAATTGCCCGAATCCCGCGCTCGCCGGCTCAAAGCCGTTAAACCAGACGCGCTTATCCGCCTTCGAGGCGCCGCAGGCTGCGGCGATCGCGGCGAGGACGACGATAATCAAGCGCGCGGGCTTCAACACCTGGCCAAAACCTCATGGAATTGATGAATACGGGACGTTTCCGTCGGCGCATTGTTCGCAATTCGCCGGGGGTGTCAATCGGGGTTATCCCTTTCCCTTTCCCCCCGGCCCGTGCGCGATGGTGATGGACGAAATGGACATGATGGACCGGATGGACATGATGGACGTGATGGACGGGTGCCACACTTTTGACCGACCGTGGGAGGTCAAAGGTGTGCCCAACACGTCGAGCACGCCTTTCCCGGCCTGCGGCCCGGTAAAAGTGTGGCACCCGCATTCCGCATTCCGCATTGCGAATTCCCGTTGACAGCGCCGCCGCCGCCTCGCACGCTTGTGCGCGACGATGAAATGCTACCGGCATCTGGGCGAGGACGCGCTCTACGACTGCGCCATATGCGGCCGGCCGATCTGCGCCGCGTGCATGACGTTCGGCGAGGAGTCCGACCGCATCACCTGCCCCGAGTGCGCGGGCGGCGGTCCGGTCTTGCCCGCGGGCGGCAAATCGCCGCGCGGCGCCGCCCCGGTCCGCGTGGAAAAAAACGGCGGCATGTTCGCGGGGATCCGCGTGAATCCGCGGCTTCTGTTCGTGCTGGCCGCGCTCATCGGATTGAACATGTTGTTGGGCGCCCGGCTTGACGGCGCGCCGCCACCGGCGGGATTCGGTGACGCGCACATCGCGCTCATCGAATCGCCCGCGCCGCAGTTCACGTGGCTGCTCTCGCGCATATTCGCGTATCGCCACGAACACGGCGAATATCCGCGAACGCTCGCCGACCTGCGCCCGGAATATCTCGATTCCGAGCCGCGCATCCTGCGCTCCGCGGAGATTTACCATTACGTGCGCGAAGCCTCGGGCGGGTTCGTGTTGTCCGTGCCGCGCGCGGCGCGGTTCGGTTTCGTGAATCTCTACGCGGACCCTGACGGCGTGGTGCGCATCGAATGAGGCGCACGACGCACGAACGATTGGCGGATTTGAGTGTTCCGGCGGCGCAAGTGGCGAGATCCTTCGCTTCGCTCAGGATGACAAACCGGCGATTGCGTTTCCTGTCATCGGGCCGCCTGTCGTCGAGGCGAAGAACCACTAGCGCCGGCATCGCGGTCGTCGATTTGCTTGTCGTGATCGCGATCGTCATCGCCCTTGGGCTTGTCGGCGCGAAGGCGTGGCGCCTTCTCGACCGGCGTTACGTGCCGATCTGCCGCGACAACCGCGGCGAGGTCGATCGCGTGGCGCGTGCGGCGATCCGCGAGGCCGGCGCCGATCTCGCACGCCTCTCGGCCGCCTACGTCGTGGGGCGCGAAACCACCGGCGCGCAGCTTGTTGTGGTGCTCGCGCCGAAGGGCGGCGACGTTTACCCCGAGCGCCTCGTCGTGGACCTGGACCGGTCGGGCTTCACGGCGTCTTCCTTCTGCCCGACGCACCGCGATCGGGAAGTCAACGTGCCGGTCATCGACTACTGGTACGGCGACGGAAAGTGGTGGTGCCTGCACAGTCCGTTGCATAATTGAGGATGCAGGAAATAGTGGCGGGGCGTTGCCTGATGGAAAAAACTGGGGTCTTCGTCTCACCGGTCCTCGCGAATCGCGAACGCTTCAAACCTCTTTCCTCTTGCCTGTTTCCTATTTCCTGTTTCCTATTTCCTTTGTCCTAACTTAATATCCGGGATTCCCGGCGCCCGCGAGGCGCTTTTGAACCGTTGGGGACGAACATGTCGAAGTCGAAAGTCGCGATTGTCCGTACGAGCCCGGCCACGGTGCTCGAGGACTACCATCGCCTGATGAATCTCGCGGACTATCAGTCCGTCGTCGATCGCACCGCCGATACCGCGCTGAAGGTCAACATCTCCTGGCACTTCTTTTTTCCGGGCAGCTCGACGACGCCTTGGCAGCTCGAGGGCGTGATCGGCGCGATGAAACAGGACGGGTACGACCCGAACCTCATCCACGCCTGCCACAACCGCACCGTCGTCATCGACGCGCACTTCGGCGAGCGCGAGAATAAGCAACTCAACGTCGTCGAGGCGCACGGGCTGCGTAACGTGCATCTGTACGAGGGGGAGGACTGGGTCGACGTGCGCGAGGCCGTCGGCGACCTGGCGCAGAAATTCACGTGCCTGAACGACGTCTATCCCAAGGGCTTCATGATCCCGCGCCGCTTCATCGGCGAGAACATCATCCACCTGCCCACCGTCAAAACGCACGTCTTTACGACGATGACGGGCGCGATGAAAAACGCGTTCGGCGGCCTGCTCAACGAGCATCGCCACTGGACGCACCCGGTCATCCACAAAACGCTCGTCGATCTTCTGATGATCCAGAAGAAGATCCACCGCGGCGTTTTCGCCGTCATGGACGGGACGTTCGCCGGCGACGGCCCCGGCCCGCGGTGCATGATCCCGCACGTGAAAAACGTGCTGCTGGCGTCCGCGGACCAGGTGGCGATCGACGCGACCGCCGCGCGGCTGATGGGCTTTGACCCGATGAAAATCGAATTCACGCGCCTCGCGCACGACCTCGGCCTGGGGAACGCGGATCCGGCGCAGATCGAGATCGTCGGCGACCTCGACGCGGCGCGGGAGAACTGGAACTTCGAAGGGCCGATGAAAAACATCACCTTCGCCGCCAAGATGCAGCACAAGATTTACTGGGGCGGGCTCAAGGAGGCGATCGAGTGGTCGCTCAAGACGTGGGCCGCGCCGTGGGCGTATCTGGCGAGCGTGATGTATCACGACATGTACTGGTATCCGACGCACGGCCGCGAACGCACGCACGCCGCGCTCGCCTCGGAATGGGGACGCCTGTTCAACAACTGGGAAAACGTGCAACACGACGGCCGCGGTTTTCCGGAAGTCGGCCCGGCGCCCGCGCGGTTCAACCGTTCGACGGCGCACCTGGTTGGACTTGGCGCCAAGATCCTCAGGACCGCGTTCGTCGAGGCGCCGGAGGTGCTTCGCCTTCGCAAACGCAAGCGCGTCGAGGTCCAGGGAACGCACAACTCCTAGTCGCGATGTCGCGATGGCGATGTCAGTGCCGCAAGCGAAGCGTTCGCGCGGCGAACGCGGAGCGCGCGGTCGGTATCGTTGCGGCCATCGGGTCGCCGACCGCCCCCCTTGCGATGCTCGCGCCGATTCACGACACTACCGCCTGAGCAACATCGACATTTTCGGAGGAGGTCCCTCATGGTTCTGACGCCATCGCACATGAAGGAACTCGGTAGCGCGTGCCCGGATTTTTCGCTGCCGGAGGTGACGACGGGAAAGACCGTCTCGCTCGCCGATTTCGCGGACAAACCGGCGCTTCTCGTGATGTTCATCTGCGCACACTGCCCGTACGTGAAGCACATCGAAGAAAAGCTCGCCGATGCGACAAGCGTATTCGTCAGGCACGGATGCGCCGTCGTCGGCATCAGTTCCAACAGCGTGCGGACGCATCCCGGCGACGCGCCCGACAAACTCGCGGAACAGGCGCGAGAAATGCGTTTCGAGTTCCCGTATCTTTACGACGAGACGCAGGACGTCGCCCGCGCGTTCGACGCCGCGTGCACGCCGGACTTCTTTCTTTATGACAGGGACCGCAAGCTCGTGTACCGCGGGCAGTTCGACGGGAGCCGCCCGGGCAACGGCGTGCCCGTCACCGGCGTCGATCTCACCGACGCGGTCAACGCCGTCGTCGCCGGACACCCGGTCCACACGGCGCAGATCCCGAGCATCGGATGCAATATCAAGTGGCATCCGTAGGATGAGGAAATAGAAAGTAGGAAATAGGAAATAGCGTCGGTCGGCCGCGCGGTGTGACGGTAGGCGCACCGCGTGGTGGACGAAACCAACGCCCACGTCTAATGCAAAAACGCGCCGCATTGCCACGGCGCGCCTTAACTCTATTTTCTATTTACTAATTCCTGCTTCCTATTACCTATTTCCTCGTCAGATTCGCGAACTTCAGCAGCATCGTCTTGGTTCCGACGCCGCCCTCGAAACGCACGATGACCTTGGCCGCGTCGCCCTGGCCGTTCAGCGCGAGCACGCGGCCCGCGCCGAATTTCTGATGCGTCACGCGCATCCCGGGCGCAAGGTAGCCCGCGCCCTCCTGCGTGTCCGTGTAGTCGTAATACGTGTCGCCCTCGCCGGGGATATCAACGTTCGCGCCGCCTTGCGGCGCGCCGTTCGACGGCCGGCCGGGTTTCCAGTCCGAGGCAAACGGTTGTCGCGTGCGCTCGAAGCTGGGCGGGCGGCGGAATACCGCGCGCTCCGGCGCCGCGCCCCCGGGGGAAGATCCGATCGCGCCGGGCATCTCCCAAAGCGACGGCCTCGGCGAAAAACCGAGCGGCTCGATCAAATCATCCGGAATCTCGTCGAGAAACCGGCTCGGCCGCGAGTAACCCTGCTCGCCGCTGTAGGTGCGGCGCCGCGCCGCGCACGAAAGCGTCAGGTGCCGGCGCGCGCGCGTCACGCCGACGTAGCAAAGGCGCCGCTCCTCCTCGATCTCGGCGTTGCCGCCGTCCATCGCGCGCGCGTGCGGCAGCAGTTTTTCCTCCAGGCCGACCATGAACACCGCGGGGAATTCGAGACCCTTTGCGTTGTGCAGCGTCATAAGCCGCACGGCCTCGTTCTCGTCGGTGACCAGGTCGGCGTCCTGCGCCAGGCTGACCTGTTCGAGGTAGTCCGCAAGGCGCAGGTCGGGATTACGCCGGGCGAACTGCGAGCCGGCCTCGTGCAATTCGCCGAGATTCTCCTTTCGGGACAGCGCCTCCACGCTCGGGTCGGCCATAAGCATCGCCAGGTATCCCGTGTGCTCGATGGCGTACTGGATCACCTCGGGCACCGGCGCGTCGTCGGCCTTTTTCGTGATGGCCTCGACGACTTCGAGAAAGCGCAGCACGCCCTCGCGCGCCGCCTTGGGCAACGAATCCTCGGCCAGCGCGGCGCGTGCCGCCTCCAGAAATGACACGCCGTCGCGGGCCGCGAAAATGTCGATCGCCTCGATCGACTTCGCGCCGATCTTGCGCGACGGCACGTTGATGACGCGCTTGGCGGAGACGCCATCCGCGGGATTCACGGCCAGGCGCAGGTACGCGAGGATGTCCTTGATCTCCTTGCGGTCGTAGAACCGCGTGCCGCCGACGACGATGAACGGCACGCCCGCGCGCATCAGTTCTTCCTCGAGCACGCGCGAGAGGGCGTTGACGCGGTAGAAAACGGCGATATCCGACGCCGACAGCCCCTGCCGCTTGATCAGGTCGAGCACCTGCGCGGCGACAAAGCGCCCCTCGTCGTATTCGCTGTCCGCGCGGAAAAGGCGCACGCGCGCGCCCGCTTCGTTGTCGGTGATGAGCGCCTTGGCGACGCGACCGCGGTTGTGCTTGATGATCGACCCGGCCACCGCGAGGATATTCGAGCTGGAGCGGTAGTTGCGCCCCAGGATCACGCGGCGCGCGCCGGGAAAGTGCGATTCGAATTCGAGAATGTTTTCGATATTCGCGCCGCGCCAGCGGTAGATGCTCTGGTCGTCGTCACCGACGACGCACAAATTGCCCTGGGCGTTCAGGATCAGCTCGATGAAGCGCTTCTGCGCGAAGTTCGTGTCCTGAAATTCGTCCACCAGCACGTGGCGAAAACGTCGGCTGTAGTACGTGCGTGCCGCTTCGCTCGATTCGAGCGCCCTGACCGCCATCACGAGCAGATCGCCGAAATCAACCGCGTTGTTTTCACGCAGCGCTTTTTCGTATTCCGAGACGATCGTGCGCGCCCAATCGCGCGCCGGCGGACGCAGCCTTTCGGCGAGCGTCGACGGCGCGACGAGATTGTTTTTGCCCTCGTCGAGAAGCGAGGCGACGATGCGCGGGTCAAACGCCTTGGGGTCGAGATCGAGGCGCCGGTAGATGTCCTTCAGCAACGCGCGCTGGTCGGAATCGTCGTAGATCGAAAAGCGCGGCGACAGGCCGACGGCCTCGCCGTGCTCGCGCAGAATCCGGGCGCAGGTGGCGTGAAACGTGCCGACCCAAAGCCCATACGCGCGCGGGCCGAGCATCGAAGAAAGGCGCCGGCGCATCTCGTCCGCCGCCTTGTTCGTGAAGGTGACGGCCAGGATTTCGTACGGTTCCACGCGGCGGCGGTCAATGAGGTGCGCGATGCGATGCGTCAGCACGCGCGTCTTGCCCGAACCGGCGACGGCGAAGATCACAAGCGGCCCCTCGCCATGCAGCACGGCCTGGCGCTGCTCGTTGTTCAGCGGCGCGAGGAGGGGATCGTCGGCGGTGGCGAAGGGAAGTGTTTCGTTCATTTTTGGGTATGGGACGCGGCGAGGATTGTCGCGGCGTACGCAGCCGTGCGAAGCATAACCGAAACGGCACCAATGGGGAATTGCGAATTGCGAATGGCGAATGCCATCGCCGATAATGCTTGCAAGTTACGGAGGCGTTCATGCCCGTCATCGTCCACGTCCCCACGCCGCTTCGTGTCTTCACCGAGGGGCGCGACCGCGTATTACTCGACGGCGCGCCCGCGACGGTCGGCGAGGCGCTCGACCGGCTCTTTCGCGCGCATCCCGGCGTGCGCGATCGCGTGATGACCGAAACCGGCGAGGTGCGCCGGCACGTCAATGTTTTCGTCGATGACGAGAACGTCCGTTTTCTCGCCGGCCTCGCGACGCCCCTTGCCGACGGCGCGCGCGTGCACATCTTCCCGGCGGTCAGCGGCGGCTGAAGTTCACCGCAAAGTGCGATCCCTTCTCGTCTTCGCGGAAAAAAATGTGATTCGCGCCCTTGCGCCGGGCGGCGCGCCCGCTAACGTCAACGCGTATGGCGTATCGCCCCATCAAGGACTATCGGCTCATCGGCGATCTGCACTCCGCCGCGTTGGTATCGAGCGAGGCGTCGATCGACTGGCTCTGCTGGCCGGCCTTCGATTCGCCCTCGATGTTCGCGGCGATTCTCGACGACGAGCGCGGCGGGCGCTTTTCGGTGCTGCCCGACGGCCGGAGCGCGAAAAGCACCTATCGGCCCGAAACCGCGATCGTCGAGACCGTCTTTGTCGGCGACGATTTCGAATTTTCCGTGCGCGACATGATGGAGCCGCAACCCGCGGACGCCTGCCCGCTGCACGTCATCGTGCGGTCCTTTCGCGGGCTTCGCGGAAGCGGAACCGTGCGCCTGCATTTCGATCCGCGCCCGGGATTCGGCTCGGGCGCGCCGCGCCTTGACGATCGCCCCGGTCCGGGCCTTCGTTTTCGCGACGGCGAACACGAGGTACGGCTGTTCCTGCCCCGGCGCGCGCGCATCGATGGCGCGACGGCCGGATGCGTCATCGCGTTCGAACTCGCCGAAGGCGAACGCACGCGCGTCGTGCTCGACCACGGCGACGAAAAGGGCACGCCGTTCGCCGGGCTCGATCATCCCTACGAAGCGCACACGGAAGAATTCTGGCGGGAATGGGTCGCCGGCGGAAAATTTCCGGAATTCCGCCGCGAGAGACTCATACGAAGCGCGATCACGCTCAAGCTCATGCAGTACTACCCGACGGGCGCGATCGTCGCCGCGCCGACGACCTCGCTACCGGAGGCCATCGGCGGCGTGCGCAACTGGGACTACCGCTACGTGTGGCTGCGCGACGCGACGTTCACGCTCTATGCCCTTTCCGTGCTGGGCATGCACGCGGAGGCCACCCGCTTTTTCCACTATCTCGAGGACGTCCTGACGCGCCACGGCGCGATGCGGGTGCGTCACATGTATACGATCCGCGGCGAGATCATCCCGGACGAAAAGCGGCTCGAACACCTGGCGGGCTATCGAAATTCCGTGCCGGTGCGCAAGGGCAATCTCGCGTCCGACCAGTTCCAGCTCGACGTTTACGGCATCATCATCGACTCGATCTATTTCTCCGCCCGGCACGGCGTGGCGATCACCGAGGGCATGAAGAACATCGCAATTTGGCTTGGCGAGCAGATTGAAAAACGCTGGCGGACGCCCGACGCGGGCATCTGGGAGGTGCGCCGCGAGCCGGTGGAGTTTACCTACAGCAAGGTGATGTGCTGGGTCGGCATCGATCGCCTGATCCGCATGCGGGAACTGCTTGGGCTACCCGACGACCGGGTCGCAAAGCTCGAGGCGTTTCGCGGCGAAATCCGGGCGTTCATCGAGGGGCATTGCTACGATGCCAAACGCGGCGTGCTTCGCCAATCACCCGGCGCCCCGTCGCAAGACGCCACGAATTTCCTGTTCGTCCTTCTGCATTATCTCGACAAGCACGATCCGCGTACACGGACGATCATCGAAAACACTCGGCGCGAGCTCGGCCACGGCGACGCGTTCATCTACCGTTACCGGACGCCCGACGGCGTGCCCGGCGACGAGGAGGCGTTCATCCTCTGCACCTACTGGCTAATCTCGGCCCTCGCCATCATCGAGGACGTCGACGCGGCTGAACGCCTGCTCGACGAATTCGAAAAGCTGTTTGGCGAAAGCGGTCTCATGAGCGAGGAGATCGAGCCGGCAAGCGGCGCGTACACGGGCAATTTCCCGCAGGCGTTTTCGCACCTGGGCTACATCATGGCCGCGAACTACGTGAATCGGTATCGAGAGAAAAGAGGAAACAGGAAATAGGAAATAGAAATCAGGAACAGGAAATAGAAAATAGGAAACAGGAAATAGATGAATCGCAACGGCCAAATTGCCGATGCGCCGATTCATCGCGACATCAACCGGCTGAGGCCGGCACGTTCCAAGATCGCGGTCGGGCTTCACTATTTCCTATTTTCTGTTTCCTAATTCCTATTTTCTATTTCCTGTTTCCTGATTTCTGTTTCCTTTCAAAAAACAATCGGCCCGCGTGCTCTGTTTCACACGCGGGCCTTCAAACCATCCGGTGGATTGTCCGTGTCTTTCATCGGAACATTCCTTCCTTTGTCGTTTCGGTTGTCATCTTGTCTTGATCAGAGAATGCTTCGTTGCGATCCCCCTTTGACGTGATCGTCGTTGCTCGAATCCCGGCGCTGCTTTTCGCGCCACCACTGTCGGCAGATTCCGCCGTTGCCGGATGCCGTCTCGACGCGATCGGTCGAAGCGGCCCTCCGGCGAACGACGATTCGGTTTTCAAAGATGGGGAGGACGATGCGACGTTTTCGCCCTCCCCGGGGCTTCCGTCACCGCGGGATCCGACAAGGGTCGAGACCTTCGGCCCCATCTCCCGCGAGCGGAATCGATCGTTTGGCGCCCGAACTCCTTAGCGAAGCAGTTCGTTGATCTTCCGGGCGCCCGCCTCGGTCAGGTTGTTCCAGTCGCGCTTGAGCTCGCGTTTGATCTCGACAAGGCGCTGCTCAACGTCGGCGCGCGACTCGCGGCGCGTCCTTTGAAAATCCTGTCGCTGTTCATTGATTTCCGCTTTCATGTCGGCCTCGAACTCCCGCAGCCGGGCTTCGAGTTCCGCCTTTTTTGCCTGCAATCTCGATTTCAATTCGCTCTTGTTGTCCATAAAAATCCCCCAAAAAAACTCCAAACAAGCCCGGTCAAGGCGATCGCACGTCAAAATGCCCTTGCGTTTTTATTATCCACCCGCGCCGGCGCGCGTTCGGTGAGCGGCGAAACGCTTTTTGGATATTCGCCCACCCCGGGGCCGCATGTCTTAGCCGATTAGTTTTCCGGACGGACTTGCGGCAGCCTGTTTTTCGGCGTGTGGCAGATCACGCAGTCGCGAGGAAAGCGCGGCGCGCCGGACGCGCGTGTGTGGCAGGTATTGCAGAATTGATGGAACGCCTTGCGCCCGGGCATCGCGCCGGCGCCGCCGTCCGCGTCGTGGCACGCGACGCAACGGCTGCCCGTCGCGGGCGGGTCGGCGTGATGGCATTTCTGACAATCGTTCTCGGCAAACTCGACGTGCGTTTCATGATCGAAACGCACCGGCGGCTTTTTCGCCTGGCCGGGGATGGCGATCTCGATCGCGCCCGCCGGCGGCGTCGCACGGCTCGTAGACGCGACCGCGCCGGCAAACCCGAGGGCCAGAACGATCGCGGCGCCAAAAACGATGGAGGGCAAACGAGGCACGAGGCGGATTATACGGATTGGCGCCGATTGGGGAATCCGCCGCCCGCGCCGCGCGACTCTTGCGCGATCTCCTTATTCCGTGCACCACGTCCCGGTGGGGTTTGCCTGGAAGACGCTTTCCGGAAAGACGACTTCGGCCATGCCAACGGCGCTCGCTGGAATACTCGGAAGATCGAGCAGCACGAAGTGCCCGTTAGCGTCCCCCGTGATCTCATACGCTCCCGGCGTCATGTTGAAAGCCAGGAAATACGGGGCGTCGAGATCAGCGCCCGCGCCGTCGTAGGGACCGCCAGTGGTAATGCCGCGATCGGTATTTGCAAGCAAACCAGTCTCAAGACAATCCAACAATAGCGCGTACGGCTCATCTGTGTTTCACGCCATTTTTGACTTTGACAAACTAAACAATAGCATCCCCTAAAGAACGCGTCAACAACCGCAACACGCCGTTTCGTCTTTGTTCGAATTGTCAGAAATGCCATCGTTTTCCGAGTTATAAGCTGTGGTTGTTGTGCTTGACGCAGTTGTCGACGTCGAAGCATGGGTAGTTGTTGTCGAAGGATTGCTCGTAGTTGTAGAAGTGCTAGGTAATGTAGACGTCGGACTATCGATTGTCGAATAAATTGCCGCGGTATGCGAATAATAGTATGTTGGCCAGCTTAAGCCTGAAATTACTTCAATGGCGAAATCGGATCCGCTATCGCCTCTAATATTACCGGATCCATGGGAAATCGCCCCTCCAATTAACGCGGTATCGAAACTAAAATCAGCGGGGAAATATTTCCAATACTCATTGGAAATGCAACTGCTTGAGCCAAAACGAATTTGAACAGTATTTGTATCTGCGGTGTAATGGGATATAATTATATCGTCAAAACCATCCCCATCGACATCGCCAATGCCCGAAAACATGACGAAGGCGGTATTGTTTCCAAGTAATATAAAATCGCAATCTGGCGTCGGGGTGATGCCGGCGGCAGACCCGAAAAAAAAGACGAAACGCATTTCGTCGTATATTTTGCCGATAATATCGTCAAATCCATCGCCGTTAATATCTCCCGCTCGTTCGAAGTAATACCAATCCCCATAAGGAACATTGTCGCTTATCGTTGTAGTTGGGATTGTGCCCAATCCAGATTTACCGCCGTAAAAAAAATCTATGTAACTTGAATTAATGATTGAAATGTCGTCAAATCCGTCACCATTTACGTCACCGACGGATACGATACGAACGTGATCCGTATCCTCGTATATATACGTCCAGCCCGGATCGGAGAAAACAAATTCATCTTTATTTCCGTAATAAGCCAAAACTTCTACGCTGCCATCCATGGCAAGTGGTGTCCCTTGAATAATGATATCATTGACTCTGTCGCCGTTAACATCGATATCGGTAGCAATGATAGAGAACCCATCTTCGACGTGGTTGAAGCGGATATTGTCGTCGCCAGAGAGAATTTCAACAGGAGTATTAGACAACCCTCTGTAGCCACCAAGGAAAAGTAAAAACCGTCCCATCGTTGCGGGGAAAAGTGATTTCCACCAAGGATCATATACCAAAAGATCGTCAAATATATCTCCGTTAACGTCCCCGACTCTGTACAAATAACGACCAAAAGAAATCGAATCATATCGAGTGATATAAGTAGTTGGTTCGATGGGCAAGCTTGACCCATCAGAATAAAACAACAAGACGGTGCCAGCGTTATATTTCACAGTGCGCGATTGAAAGTCTAATCCTGCATATCCTACGGCAAGGTCGTCGAAGTTGTCGCCGTTAAAATCAGAAAATTCTATCCCCAATGTGGAAATATTCATATTCCAGTCGAGATTGGCATCTAATGGGGGGAATATCCAGTCGAACTCGGGCCGTTCGTCGATGGCATAGGCACGGCAGATGTAGGGGAAGCTTATCAAAACGATAATTACAAACGAAAACGCAATGTATCGAACGCGTTGCCGATGCAAGCTACAGCTTAAAAAGGAGTTAAAGAAAATTGGGGGACACGTGTCTATTTTCGCGTAGCAATTTCCGACTTTTCTGCAGATTCGCAAATTCGCCCGCAACGCGGAATTCGGATTGAATGCGATTCTCACGCCCCGGCCCCTCCCGATTTTTCAGGACAATCCTACGGCATTCCGCCGCGCGCCGAAAGCGTTGATTGGGACATCCGCGGCCCGCGTCCGTTTGTGCTCAAGGCGCCTTTGTGTTGAAAATGCGCGGAATGGGGGCACTATGACAAACGAACGCGATCGCGAAAAACGGGCCGCCGCGCGCGCCGCCCTGGATTACATCGAACCCGGCATGACGCTTGGGCTCGGCACGGGCTCGACCGTCGACCATTTCCTCGAGTTTCTTGGCGAGCGCGTGGCTGGCGGGCTTTCCGTGCGCGGCGTCGCCACGTCGCTGCGCACCGCGGAGCTTGCCGAAGGTTATGGCATTCCCCTGTTGTCGCTCGACGAGACCGGCGGCGCGCTCGATGTCGTCATCGACGGCGCGGACGAGGTCGATCGCCGGCTCGACATGATCAAGGGCGGCGGCGGCGCGCTGCTGCGCGAGAAAATCGTCGCCGAATCCGGGCGGCGCGGCGTGTTCATCGCCGATTCCACCAAACTCGTCGACGTGCTCGGCGCGTTTCCGCTTCCGGTCGAGGTCGTGCCGTTCGCCGCCAACCGCCTGTTACCCGCGCTTAAGGAGCGCGGGCTGTCCGCCACGTTGCGCGCGCGCGGCGGTGAGACATTCGTGACCGATAACGGCAACCACATCATCGATGTGCTTGTCGAAACCATCGAGGACCCCGGCGGCCTGCACCGCGAGCTGAAGGCGATGACCGGCGTCATCGAGACGGGGCTGTTTGTCGGCATCGCGGATGTCGTGCTGATCGGACGCGGCGACGGCGTCGAAACACTCACGCGCGCGAAGGACTGACGAGAGATGCTCCGGGCGCGACGCGGCGCCGCCTGGCGCGCTTTTGCCGTCATTGCCGCGGCGACGCTCGCGCTTGGCCTGGCGTCATGCCGGCGATTTCCGCAAAACGGCGAGCTGATCGACTTCGAATCGGAAGACGATCTCAACCGCGTTCTGTGGACGTGTCCCATGGCGATGGAACGCACGCCGGCGATCGCGGATCGCGGACGATTCGCGCTGACCGCGCACCTGCCCGCGGATTTGTATCCCGGCGTCGAAATCTTCGACCTGCCCGAAATCTGGAGCGACTACGGCGCGCTCGAGTTCACCATCCGCGCGCCCGAGGCCGCGGGCGACACGCTGCACATCCGCATCGACGACGACAGGACGGACGAGGATTTCGGCTCGCGTTACCAGGGCTATCGAAAACTGACCGGCGAAACGCAAACGATCCGCATCCCGATGGACGAAATCCGAAACGGGCCGCGCGAACGCACGCTCGATCTTTCGCGCATCGAGCGCATCATCGTTTATCTTTATCGCCGCGACGCGCCCGCCACGATGACGCTTGACGATTTTCGTCTGGTTGGCGGCGGCGCGAACGGATCCGCCGACGAATCCACGGCGGCCGATCCGTCCAACGAGCAGAAAGGGTGACGGTTTGACGCTTTCGATCATGCGCGCCTCGTGGCCGGCGCTTCTGGTTTTGGTTTTCGCCGTTTTTGCCGCCACGGGCTGCTCGTGCGGCGACGACGACGATGACGATGACGACGACCCCGCGCCCGCGGATGACGACGTTGACGATGGCGACGACGACACCGGCGCGGCGGACGACGACGATGCGGCGCCCGGTGCGTACGCCAAGGTGCGCGTCGACCCCGGGGAAAACGCCGGCACGATTCGCCGCCTGACGGCCGACGACGTCGCGCATCAATTACGTGCGGCGGGCGCGCGCGACGCGGCCGTGGAAGACGGAGCGACGCCGGGCGCGGATACGTTCGTCTTTCGCCTTCGCGTCGATCGCGAGTCGGGCGGCGCGGAATCGTTCGTGGCGCGCACGCGATCTGAGGGCGAGGCGCCGCATGGGCCGAACGTCATCGAAGCGATCGGCGCGGACGAGCGCGGCGCGATGTACGGCGCGTACCGCGCGCTCGAGGCGATGGGCTTTCGCTTTTTCCACCCGGAGCAGACGTACGCGCCGACGCTTGACGGGGTGCGCATCGACGCGGATTTCGAGATCGCCGACGCTCCCGCGTACGCGCGCCGCGGATTTCACATTCACACGATGCACCCGATCGAGATGACGGAGATCCTCATGCGCGACCGCGCGGATTATCGCGCGTACGCCAACCGCATGATCGACTGGCTCGCGCGCAACGGGCAGAACTACTTCCAGTTCGAGCTTCTGCGCACGGCGAACTACGACGGCCTTGTCGATCACCTCGGCGCAATCGTGGACTACGCGCACGCGCGCGGCGTGGACGCGGGCGTTACGGTGACGTGGGTGTTCCTTCAGCAGAAAGCGTGGCGGCTCGTCCCGAGTGTCGCGTGCGTGTGCAAGGAGGAGATGGAAGGCGCGATCGACTACCTGATGCAGGTCCCGTGGGATCACATCAACCTGGAGCTTGGCTCGTCCGAGTTTACGCCCGTGTCCGACGAGTTGCAGGTGACGTGGATGAACAACACCGTCGCGCACCTTTCCGACCGCTGGCCTGGCACCGAGGCGAGCGTGAAGATTCACGTCTCGACCGGGCAGGAGTCCGAGACCTATGGCGGCAATTTCAATTTCATTCCGCGTTTCGCGGACACGCGCATGGGCGTCTATCCGCACACGGTGATGTACTACGGTTTTGTCGGCCCCGCGCCGGCGTACGAGAACGAGGATTTCTCGGAGATGCTCGCGTTCACGCTCGAGATGGCCGGCGAGCGCAAGACCTACTACTACCCGGAGACGGCGTATTGGGTGTCGTTCGACATCGACGTGCCGACGTTTCTGCCGATCTATCTGCTGAACCGCTGGCGCGACGCCGACCTGCTCGCGGACAAGGGGCTCGCGGGGCATGTCGATTTCACGAGCGGCCACGAGTGGGGCTACTGGCTGAACGACTGGGCGCTTTCGCGCTACCTCTGGTCGCCGGAGGCCGGCTGGGAAGCGGCGGTCGAAACGATGGCGGATGTTTTTGGCGATGCCGCCGATGACGTCGCGGCCGCCGTCGTCGATCTGACCGAGGCGCAGGAGGAGTTTCTTGTCCATCGCGTGCTGGCGAGCTACCTCGCGGGCTCGGAGGCGTGGGACGAACTGGGGTATCTGGTTGGCGCGGAGACGCACCCCAAGCCCGTCACCATTCGCGAAATCTACAAGATGAACGCGGGCGATCTCGACGCCTTCGAGGCGGGCGTGCTCGCCGACCTGTCGGAGATGGGCGCGTCGTTCGAGTCGATTTACGAGCGGCTGCAAAACGTCTCGCCGAACATCCCGCAAGCCGCGCACGCCTGGTACGACGAGTTACGTGACGGATTCCGCGTCACGGCGCTGCGTGCACGGCATGCCTACGAGCTGTATGCGGGCGTGATCGAACAGCGTCGCGCGGAACTTGGCGATGACGCCGCGCAGGCGCGCGCGAACGAGCATTTCGCGAACGCCGTCTTCGTGCGCGAGGAGGCGATGATCGTCATCCGCGGGCGCGAACTGGCGTATCGCTACCCGTTCGAACTTTCATCCGGCTTTGAGCGCAGCCTCACGTCGTACGACTACAAATATCTCTGGCCGGTCTCGACGGGTTTTTACTGGATGCGCTACGAGGCGCAGGCGATCGAAAAAAAGACGAGCCCGTTTTTCATGAACCCCATCGACCTGTTGTGGTTTTTTCAGTAGGGCGCGTCGTCTCGCGCGATTGATCAGAGCAGCCGCAAAAACTCGTCGGCGGTCATTCCGGCTTGCGCGATGATTTTCTTTAGAAGCGCGCGTGGGATATCGCGGCTGCCGTGATTCGGAACCGTAACCTTGCCTGTACGGCGAGGATTTTTCAGGTGGATGTGACTTCCTTCCTGCTCGACGACTTCGAAGCCCGCCCGTTTCAGCGCGGCAACGATCTGACGCGCCCTGAGTATCGGAAGGCGACTCACGCGTCGGCGGGAAAATTCGAGATCGTCACTTCGACGCGTGAAATTTGAGGTGGTGTTTCCTCGGTCGGAACTTCATCGCCATCCTTGATCAGGCCTTTGACGTGGCAAAGGATCGCCTCGGTCGCATTCTCTCGGGCCTCGTCGATCGTCTCGCCGATTGTAAAGCAACCCGGCAAGGCGGGCACCGAAACCCAATAACCGCCTTCTTCGGCAGGGTGAATCAGAATCGTGTACGTGAGGTTCTTGGCGATCAATTTTTCCGGCACGGCGCTCATGGTTTCACCTCAATATGCATTTTCCGCTGCAAAACCTCCTCGCGTCAATCGCCGCAACGGACGGCATCACCTCTGGCACGCCGGGCAGTAATACGTCGACCGACCGCCGACCTTCGTCTTTTTGATCTTGCCGTCGCAGCGCGGGCATGCGGCGCCGGACTTGCGGCGCGGCGTCAGCCACGTTTTCGGCATCTTCGACGGATCGGCGCCGCGCTTGATCGCGGTTTTCAGCACGAGAAGAATCTGCCGGTGCAACTCGGTCGCCGCATCGGGTGTCAGCTTGTGCGCACCTTTTCGCGGATCGATGCCCGCGTGCAGCAGCGCCTCGTCCGCATAGATGTTGCCGATGCCGGCCATCATCGACTGATCCAAAAGCGCCGCCTTGATCGCGGTCTTGCGCCCGGCGAGCATGTCGCGTAATTCCGCGGCGCCGACATCGAGCGCGTCGGGTCCAAGGTTCTTTTCGCGAAAGAAATCCTCCCCGTCGTCCGCCACGCCCACGCGGCCGAACATGCGCGGGCAAACGAAATCGAGCGTCTTGCCGCCCGACAGCTCATACGAGACGCGCGCGTGCTTGGGCGTGTCGTCGTTTGTCGCGCGCAAATCGAATGTGCCCGTCATGCCGAAGTGAAACGTGAGGCACTTGCCGCTCGCGAGCCGCGCCGTCAGGTGCTTTCCGCGCCGCGCCGTGCCAAGCACCTTCTGGTTCTTACCCGCGTTACGCAGCGCTTGTGTTGATCCCGCGACGACCTTCGCGTTGTGGATGTGCACCGCGCGGATCGTCTTGCCGACGACGTGCTTTTCCAGATAGCGCCGCTCGATTTCGACATCGGGGAGTTCCGGCATGGCAGGAAGGTATCACGCGCGCGGCGCAAACGGCGATGGACGCCATGGACCGAATGGACCGAATGGACCGAATGGACTCGATGGACATAACCCCCGCGTCCTCCGTGTTTCCTCCGTGCCCTCCGTGTACCGTCGATGGCGATTCCGATCCGCAATCCGGAATCCGAAATCCGCAATCCGAATTCACCCGATCGGCAGCAGCGTCTCGTTCGGCACCCAGCCGGAAGCGCCCGTCGGCGCGGCGACAAGCGACCACGTGCCGCGCACCTCGCGCACGACGAGCGTCAGGCCCTCGTGGATCGTGAAGAGCGTCGGGTCATCGACGGAAGGACCGCTGCGCACCGCCAACTCGTCGATGCCGACGACCGCGCGCGAGCGCGCCGTGTCCACCGCGTGCGAAACGGCGTAGCCGGCGATCAGAAGCGAAAGCGCCACGCCGGCGATGGACGCGCGGATGGCGCGGCGCATTTTTTCGCCGTGCCGCCGTGGCCATGCGAAGGCCAGCACCGCGAAACCCGCGGTCCAAAGGAGCGCGAACGCGAGCGCCAGTTCGCCCTCCGTGAACGCGGTCAGCGGCAGGCGCGTCACGCGGACCGCGATCGAGCGATCTTCGTCGGGCAACTTGTCGGCGATGCGCTCGCGGGCAAATTCGAGGTTGTGCGTCGCGTCGCCATCGCGCGGCGCGCGGCGCCTGGCCATCGCGAAATAGCGGATCGCCTGCCCGAGCTCGCCGTTTTTCATGTGGGCGACGCCGAGGTTGTAAAAAAGGCGCGGATCGTCGGAGCCTTGCTTTCGCGCCTGTTCGTATCGTTCGATCGCGCCGTCGATATCGCCGGCCGCGTACGCCGCGTTGCCCTGGTTGTAGAGCATCGCTGCGCCTTCGCCCGAGGCGCGGGCGATGGTACATGCGAAAAGACCGATGGCCAGGACGGCGACGGCGATGGCGCGCACTCTTGTCACCTTTGACCTCCGGGAAGCCGTTTGTTGACGCGGTCGATGAACGCGGCGGTGCGCTCCCAAAGATCGCGCCGCTCGTTGTGCGCGGGATCGACACCGCCAAAGCGGATGAGGTCAAAAACGCGCAGCAATTCTCCGAGTTCGCTCTCGTCCTCGTCCGCGGCGCCGAGCCTCGCCAGCGCCTCGCGCGCGGCGGACGCGGTGAGCGAAGCGGCTTCCACGTTCCGGTGATCGGCGACAAATCGCATGACCGCGTCGTAGAGTTCCTTGCCGAAAGCGCCCGCCGGCCCGTCGATGGCGCTCCTTGCCGCGGAAAGGCGGCGTTCGGCTTCCTTGCTTGCGCGCATGCGGCGCGCGAGCGCGACGTTTTGCGCCAGATGCTCGCGGCGCGCGGTATTACGCACGCGCGCGGCAAACAGCGCCGGCGACGCGGCGACGAGAAGCCAGAACCACGGGCGGCGCCACGGCGCCGGCGAGGCCTCGGCAAGGCGCCTGGTGTCCGGCTTGATCGTCCGCAAGCCGTCGGCCGCCGCGTCGATTTCAAGCGGGGTCGCGGGCCGTTCCATATCGGCGCGCGCGCCGGGCGCGACGTTTATATCGATGGGCGCGGCGCGCAGCGTTTCGTATCGTTTGGTCCTGGGGTTGAAGACCGGCAGCTCCACCGGGCCGAGCGCGAAATCACCGGCCTCGCTTGGCACGAAGATCGTCTCGAATGCGCGCGCGGACTTCATGGTGTCAAAGCTCGGCACCGACTCGTCGCGGCTCGTCTGCGAAAACTGGCGGACGGATTCCGGCGCGGCGATCGCAGGCGGCGCGAGCGCCTCGGTGTTGCCGTGCCCTTCGACGTTCACGGTCAGCGTGACAGGTTCGCCGACGCGCACGCTCGTGCGGTCTGCGTGCGTCTTCAGGGTGAAATCGCCGACGTTGCCCGGAAAATCCTTCGGCCGCCCGCTTGCCGGAAGCGGTTTGACCGTCAGGACGACGGTGTCGCTCGCGACCGCCTTGCGCACCGAGCGCCCGAACAGAAAGCCTTCGAAGAATGGATCGCGGCCGCGCCGCCGACTTGAGCGCGGCTCTTCGACGACGACGTTCAGGCGGAACGGGTCGATCGTCACCTCGCCGGGCGCGACGGGATACACGGCGTAGCGCGCGAGCGGCGACACGAGATATTCCTTGCCGCCGACGGTGGTCGACATGAAATTCAGGCGCCCGCCGCCGGCGATGCGGTGCGGGATCGCGCCGGGAAAGGTGGGTTCGGCGACGGCGTCGGCGCTCGTCAGTCTGTCGCGGACGTAGAGATCGTACGAGACGAGCACCTCCTGGCCGGGATAGACGTCCGTATCGCTCACGCGCACGTCGATGAACACGGCGTCGTCGCGCGGCTCGGTTGGCGCGTCGGGCGGGCGTGCCGGCACGAGCGCGGCGCCGGTGACGCGCACCTCGACCGTCTCGCTGCGATATTCCTTGCCGCCGATCGTCACCGTCGCGGGGCCGATCGTTGCCGTGCCGGGTTTCACCGCGGTCATGTGGATCGTCATGGTGCGGCTCGCGGACGTGCGGCCGTTGACGATGGAAATCGACTGCCCGCTCGAGGTGCCCGTCACCTCGAACGCGGGATTGTTCGGCAGATTCGGCGACGGCGCGCGAAATCCCGCGCCCTCGACGCTGACCTCGGCGGTGATCTCGTCGCCGATCGCGACGGATTTGGGCGACACCGCAAGCGACACGCGCACATCGTCCGCCGCTTGCGTCGACGACGCTGCGAAGACGAGCGCCATCAACGCGAGAAGAGCCGCGACGAATCGCGGCGCGCGATGAGGGATCGTGCGTCTCACCAGTCCTGATCCGTACGCGGCACGCCGGACGACGGGAAAAGCTGCCGCGCCAGTTCCTCGAGCTCGTCGCGCTTGAGCGAATCGAGGATGCGCGCGGCCTGTTCGGGCGTCAGCTCGGGCGCCTCGGCCATCTCCCGTTCCTCGGCGCTTTGCGCGGCCGCCGCATCCTTGTCGTCCTCGCCGGTTTTGGATTCCTCCTCGCTGCCTGGCGCAGCCGAAGGCGTCGGGCTGTCTTCGGGGTCGGGCGACGGCGCGGGCGTCGGTTGGGGGTCCTGTTCGCCGTCTTCTTCACCGTGTTCGCCGTCTTCGGGCGACGGCGTCGGCTCGCCATCCTTTTCGTTTTCCGATTCGCCTTCCTGCTCGTTCTCGTCGCCTTCTTTTTCCGAGTCGTCTTCGCTTTCGCTCTCGTCCTGCTGCTGTTGGTCCTGCTTCTGCTTTTCGTCCTGCTGTTGATCGCCGTCTTGCGATTCCTGCTCCTCGCGCTGGGCGAGAAGGCGGCGCGCGAGTTCCAGATTGTATTTCGCGTCCTCGTCATCCGGGCGCAGTTTCAGCGTTTCGGTGTATTCCGCGATCGCCTCGTCGTACTTTTGCATCTGGAAGTGCGCGTTTCCCGCGTTGTAATGCGCGTCGGCGGCCAGCGACGGATCGTCCGATTTGCGCGCTTTCTCGAACGCCTTCAGCGCCTCTTCGTAGCTGCCCTGCTTGTAGAGCGCGTCGCCCAGGTTGAGGTCGAGAACGGGGTCGTCCGGCGCGTGCACCTGCGCCTCGGTGTAGTGCTTGACGGCCTGATCGAACATACCTTTTTTGAACGCCGCGTTTCCGTCGGCGGCCTGATCGAAGACGAAATCCAGGAATCCGCACGATGCCAGCGCGGCGATGCCAACACCGATGGCCGCAAGGCGTTTCACGCGGCCTCCTTTTCGTCCGGCGCCCGTTCGGCGCGGCGCGAAAGGCGAGGCAGCGGGCCGTCCGGCAGGGCGGCTTCGATCAAAAGCAGCGCGAACGCCGCGAACGCGAACAGCCAGAAGCGGTCCTTCTTGCGCGTCACCACCTGGCTTTTCAGATCCTTCTTTTCCATGCGCGCGATTTCCTCGAGGAACCAGTCCAGCTCGATCTCGCCGTAGCTCGATTGATAGTACGCGCCGCCGCTGGCCTCGGCGACGGCTTTCAGCGTGTCCTCGTCGAGCTTCGACATCACCACCTTGCCGCTCGCGTCCTTTTTGTAGGTCACCTCGCCGGCCGCGTCGCGAATCGGAATGGGCGCGCCCTCGGGCGATCCGATGCCGATCGCGTAGATGACCACGCCCTCGGCCGCGGCGTCGCGCGCGGCGTCGAGAGTCTTGCCCTGAAGATTTTCGCCGTCGGTCAGAAGCAGCAGCACCTTGTGTTTGCGTTCGGCGGATTCGAACGCGCGCGCGCCGGTTCGGATGGCGTCCTCCAGGTTCGTGCCCGGCGTGGGGATCGCGTCGGGCGAGAGGATGCCGAGGTAGAGCCGCGCGGCGGAATAGTCGAGCGTGAGCGGGCAATACAGATACGCCTCGCCGGCGAACGCCATCACCGCGACGCGGTCGCCCTGAAGTTTTTCGAGCAGCGCGTCGAGCTGATGTTTGGCCTTCTGCAATCGATTGGGCGCGAAGTCCTCGGCGAGCATCGAACGGGAGACATCCACGCCAACCACGACATCGATGCCGCGGCGGCTCGCGTCCTCGTACACGGTGCCCCAACGTGGCCCCGCGAACGCGAACAGGCCAAGGCCGAGCGCGAGGGCCGTGAGTGTCACGCGGTGGCGTTCGCGCCTGGCGGCATGCTCCGGGCGGATCGCGCGCCACACGACCGGGTCGGCGTACGACGCCAAAAGCGCGTGCCGGCGCGTCGCCTCGCGGCGCAAAAGCCACACGAAGGGCACGAGCAGCGCGAGAAGCGCAAGCGCAAAGGGGCGCGCGAGTTCCATCAGAAAATCCTCCGGAACAGCGTGCGCGAAAGGACGATGTCGCCCGTCGCCAGAAGCAGCGCGAGCGCAAGCGGCATGGCGAAGCGCTCGGTGTAATCGGTGAACGTCTTCACCTCATACGGGCTCGTTTCCATATCGTCGATCGCCTTGAACACGCGTTGCAGGCTCCGCGCGTCCGTGGCGCGGAAATACTCCCCGCCGGTCGTGTCGGCGATCGTCTTCAGCGTTTCCTCGTCCAGGCGGAAGTATTGCCTCACGAGGCGCGTGCCCAAAAGCGGATCGTGCACCGGCACGTACGCCGGGCCGTCGGACCCGACGCCGATGGTATGCACGCGCACGCCGACGCCCGCCGCGAGCTTTGCGGCCGTCGCCGGATCGACGCGGCCCGCGTTGTTGTCGCCGTCGGTGATGAGGATCGCCACCTTGCTCTTGGCTTCCGAGTCGCGCAGGCGGTTCGTGGCCGTGACGATCGCCATGCCGATCGCCGTGCCATCCTCGATTGTCCCGATCTTCGCGCGATCCAGGAACTGCTGCACGATGCCGTAGTCGAGAGTCAGCGGCGTCTGCGTGAACGCCTGGCCGGCAAAGAGCACGAGGCCGATGCGATCGACCTTTCGCCCGGCGATGAAATGCTCGATCGTCTTTTTGGCGACGAACAGGCGGTCGTTCGGCTCGAAATCGCGCGCGGCCATCGAGCCGGAAATATCGAGCGCGACGATGATGTCGATGCCCTCGCCTTCCGTGACGTCGTAGGTGCGCCCCGCCTGTGGCCGTGCGAGCACGGCGACAAAAAGTGCGAGCGCACCAAGGCGCAGCGCCAGCGGCAAATGACGCAGCCGGACCCGCCAGCTCGGCCGCACGCCGCGCCAGAGCTCGCGGCCCGCCGCGCGCACCGGTGCGATGGTCCGCCCCTCGCGCGCGATGCGCCACCACGCGAGCGCGGCGACAAGCACGATGAGCGCGAACGCCAACGGGAAGGCGAAGCGGAAGCTCATGCCGCCGTCTCCTTCGCCGTCTCGTCCGCGGGCGCGGGACGGGGCGTCGCGGCGGCGACAAAGCGCCGCGCGCCGGCGATGTCCGCGTCGATGTCCGCCTCGTCCGGATCGAACTTGGCAAACTTCACGAAATCGGCGCGATCAAAAAGTGCGAGCACGTCATCGGGCGGCGGCATCCACGCGGCGGGCGCGTCGCGCAGATGCGCGCGAAGCTGGCTTGTGGTGAGAAGCGGCGCCGGCACGAAAAAGCGCGCGTCGAGAAAATCGCGCAGCGCGTCGGCGAGCTCGGAATAAAACGACTTCATCTCGTCGTGCGTCGAACGGGGAAGGCGCGCCGCGGCGTCGATGCGCGCAAGCGCGACCTCGTGAGGCGAAAGCGCCGGCGCGGGCGCCGATTTGGCGCGCCGCCGCGCCAGAATGCGCCGGATGACGTAAGCGAGCGCGACGAGCGCCGCGATCGCCGCCAGGATCGAGATGATCGGCCGCGTCAGATCGCGTGGCAGGGCACGGGGCGGCTTGATGTCGCGGATTTGCCCGGCGTCTTCCGGCGCGACGGAACGCACGTTGATCGTGACCGGCTCGCCGGCGGCGATCTCCCGCTCGCCCGCCGCGTTCGTGAACGCGACAAGGGGCGGCGGAACCTGGTGCTCGCCGACGTTGTAGGAGGTGATGACGAAGGTATCGGTGCGGCGCATCCGCCCGTCCGGAAGTTTTTCCGTTTTGCCGGCCTTGCGGTCGCGGATGACCAGATCGCCGAGGTTTTCCTCCAGACGCGGATCCTGAGGGGAGATGGCCGGATCCCACGTCACGGTGAGCCGGTAAGCCGCCGGGTCGCCGACGGTGATCTCGGCGGTTTCGAGCGCGCTCTCGAGCGTCAAAACCGCCGGGGCATCGTCCGCCCCGGCGGACGTGGCGGCGGCAATCGCGAAAAGCGCGCCAAGAATCGCCGCCGTAATCCGTGCAAGGCGCCTAACCCTGCGAAATATGGGAAATTTTCGAGGCAATACCATCATTCGTCGATTGAAAAATCCGCCGGATGGGCGGACCGGCTATTCAAGCGCTTTTCTCGCGCGCCGGGAAGGGTATCGCAATATACCTTTCCGCGCACGACTCGCCACGATTCGCTTCGATATCCGGGATCGCGCCGAATAATCCGCGAACCTGTATGGACACACACTCGGACCCCCTTGCGCCTCGCGGGTTCAATGGGGCATAAAGCCCTTCCGCATGGAGCCACGAGTCGCGACCGCGTCTCAAAATCGCTCCGGAAGCCCGCCGACCCGCCCTTTCCGCCCCGAAAACCCAAAACAACCGGCTTGACACGAAGCGCCCAGGTACCTAGGATTCATTCAGGACAATTTCGGTCCTATATTCGCGGGGCGCCGGGTTACCATTCGGCGGAGCCGGGGAAACACGAGAATGATTCGCATCAGCCGATTGACGGACTACGGGATCGTGCTTCTGACGCACATGGCGTCGGACGGCGCGGCCGATTCAAGCAACCCCGAGACGCACAACGCGAAGGACCTCGCATCCGCGACGTACCTGCCCGTGCCGATGGTGAGCAAGATTCTGAAGCTGCTGGCTCGCGACGGCCTGTTGCTTTCGCAGCGCGGCGCCAAGGGCGGCTATCGCCTTTCCAAACCCGCGGGCCAGATCAACGTGGCCGAGGTGGTCCGCGCGCTCGAGGGTCCGATCGCCATCACGGAGTGCGTCGTCGTGGACGAGGAAGGCATGGCCGGCTGCTGCGACAACGCGGATGTCTGCCAGGTGCGCGGAAATTGGCAGCGCATCAACCACGTGGTCGAGGAAGCGCTTTCGCGCATCAGTTTGAGGGACATGGTTCAGGCGCCGTGCGAATTGCCGGCGATGACGAGCGTCACCATGACAACCGAGTCGTTGCGTTCGCGAACCGAGCGGACGGCGGCTTCCATCGAGTCGTAATCGAACGGAGACCGGACATGCAGGAAGAAATTTCGGAAAGCACAAGGCTGATCGAGGATCGCGTCACGCAGGAGTACAAGTGGGGCTTCGTGACGGACATCGACGCGGACACGTTTCCGCCGGGCCTTTCCGAGGAAACCATCGTCGCGCTTTCGCATAAGAAGGGCGAGCCGCAGTGGCTGACCGACTGGCGCCTGGAGGCGTACCGCATCTGGCGGAAGATGACGCTGCCGGAGTGGGCGTATCTGCGTTACGAGCCGCTGCGTAACATCGACTACCAGGCGATCTCGTATTACTCGGCGCCCAAGAGCAAGGAAGACGGGCCCAAGTCGCTTGACGAGATCGATCCGGAAATCCGCCGCACGTACGACAAGCTCGGCATTCCCCTTGAGGAGCAGCTCGCGCTCGCGGGCATCGCGGTGGACGCGGTGTTCGATTCGGTCAGCGTGGCGACGACGTTCAAATCGAAGCTCGCGGAACTGGGCGTGATTTTCTGCTCGTTCTCGGACGCCGTGAAGGAGCATCCGGATCTGGTGCGGAAGTACCTCGGTTCGGTCGTTCCGCGCACGGACAACTTCTTCGCGTCGTTGAACTCGGCCGTCTTCACGGACGGGTCGTTTTGCTACATCCCCAAGGGCGTGCGTTGCCCGATGGAGCTTTCGACGTATTTCCGCATCAACGCGGCGAACACGGGCCAGTTCGAGCGCACGCTGATCGTCGCGGACGAAGGCAGCTACGTCAGCTATCTGGAAGGCTGCACGGCGCCGATGCGCGATGAAAACCAGCTTCACGCGGCGGTCGTCGAGCTCGTGGCGCTCGATAACGCCACGATCAAGTACTCGACGGTGCAGAACTGGTATCCCGGCGACAAGGACGGCAAGGGCGGCATCTACAATTTCGTGACCAAGCGCGGCAAGGCGATGAAAAACGCGAAGGTCTCCTGGACGCAGGTGGAGACGGGCAGCGCGATCACGTGGAAATACCCGAGCTGCATTCTGCTGGGCGACAATTCCGTGGGTGAGTTCTACTCGGTGGCGCTGACGAGCAACCACCAGCAGGCCGACACGGGCACGAAGATGATCCACATCGGCAAGAACACGAAAAGCACGATCGTCAGCAAGGGCATCAGCGCGATGTTCGGGCAGAACGTTTATCGCGGGCAGGTGCTCGTTTCGCGCGGGGCGGACGGCGCGCGCAACTACTCGCAGTGCGACTCGATGCTGCTGGGCGACAAATGCGGCGCGCACACGTTTCCGTATCTGGACGTGCACAACCCGACCGCCGCGGTGGAGCACGAGGCGACGACCTCGAAGATCTCGGACGATCAGATTTTCTACGCCCGGCAGCGCGGTCTTTCGACCGAAGACGCCATCGGCATGATCGTCAACGGATTCTGCAAGGAAGTGTTCCGCGAGCTGCCGATGGAGTTCGCGGTGGAAGCGCAAAAACTGCTCGGCATCAGCCTCGAGGGCAGCGTCGGCTGATTGGCGCGATTCGAATACGAAATCCCACCGATGTTGGAAAGGACACGGACGAACATGGCCCTTCTTGAAATCAGGAACCTTCGCGCGAAGGTGAACAATTTTGAAATCCTCAAGGGCGTGAATCTTTCGGTGAACGCCGGCGAGGTTCACGCCATCATGGGACCGAACGGCACCGGCAAGAGCACGCTGGCGCAGGTGCTGGCCGGGCGCGATCTGTACGAGGTCACCGGCGGCGACATCCTGTTCGACGGCGCCTCGATTCTCGAGTCCGAGCCGGAGGACCGCGCGCGCCTCGGCATCTTCATGGCGTTTCAGTACCCGGTCGAGATTCCCGGCGTGTCCACGTCGTATTTCCTCAAGACCGCGCTGAACGCGATCCGAAAGAGCCGCGGCGAGGAAGAGATCGACGCGATGGAATTCCTGCAACTCGCCAAGGAGAAGATCCGCGCGCTCGACATGGACGAAAGCTTTCTGAAGCGCTCGGTCAACGAGGGATTTTCCGGCGGCGAGAAAAAGCGCGCGGACATCTTTCAGATGAGCGTGCTCGAACCGAAGCTCGCGATCCTCGACGAGACCGACTCGGGCCTCGACATCGACGCGCTGAAGATCGTCGCGAACGGCGTCAATTCGATGCGTTCGCCGGATCGGGCGATCGTCGTCATCACGCACTACCAGCGGCTGCTCGAATACATCGTGCCGGACGTGGTGCACGTGATGTACGAGGGACGCATCGCGAAGACGGGCGGCAAGGACCTGGCGCACGAGCTCGAGGCCAAGGGCTACGCCTGGCTCGACCACAACGCCGCGCACCTCGCGGCGACCGCGTCATAGGGAGACGATGATGGCCGATGGACACGAATCGTTTCTCGCCACCTACGAGCGTATCGCCGGCGATCTGCCGGGACGGGGCGCCGCGTGGTGGACGACCCGCCGCGACGAGGGCGCTCAGGCGTTCGGCAGGCTCGGCATTCCCACGCGCAAGAACGAGGAGTGGCGCTTTACGGACGTGAAACGCGTCGGCGAGACCGCGTTCGCGCCGGCGGACGATTTCGCCGCGAAGCTGACCACAGGCGAAGTTAACCCGCATCTTTTCGCGGACGATTTCCACCTCGCGGTTTACGTCAACGGCGTGTTTTCACCGGATCTTTCTCGCGTTGGCGATCTGCCGGCCGGCGTGCGCATCGAGAGCGTGGCGTCGCTGCTTGATCGCGATCCCGCCGCGATCGAAGGGCGCCTTGGCGCGCTCACCAAACATACCGAACACCACTTCGTCGCGCTCAACACCGCGCTCGCGCGCGACGGCGCGTACGTCCACATTCCGAAAAACGTCAAGGTCGAGCGACCGATCCAGATTCTGTTCCTCACGACGGCGAACGGGCAGGCGCTGATGACGCACCCACGCAACGTCTTCGTGCTCGAGGACGGCGCCGAGTGCCAGATCGTCGAGAGCTACGCCGGCGCGGGCGCGTATTTCACGAACGCGGTGACGGAGATTTTTGTCGGCGAAAACGCGCACGGCGATCATGTGAAGGCGCAGTTCGAGGCGCCCGGCGCGTTCCACATCGCGACCGCCGAAATCCACCAGGGCCGGTCGAGCAACTTCCGCACGAATTCGATATCGATCGGCGCGGCGATCGCGCGCAACGACATCAACGTGTCGCTCGACGCCGAGGACATCATCTCGCGGCTGGACGGCCTGTACCTCGGCGACGGCACGCAACTTGTCGATCACCACACGCGCATCGACCATATCGCCCCCAACTGCAACAGCTACGAGGACTACAAGGGCATCCTCGGCGGCAAGGCCAAGGGCGTGTTCAACGGCAAGATCTACGTGCACCGGGCCGCGCAAAAGACCGATGCGAAGCAGAACAACAAGGGTTTGTTGCTGAGCCGCGAGGCCCAGATCGACACCAAGCCGCAGCTCGAAATCTACGCGGACGACGTCAAATGCACGCACGGCGCGACCGTCGGCCAGCTCGACGAGCAGGCAATGTTTTATCTGCGAACGCGCGCCATCGGCCGCGCGGACGCGCGCAACATCCTGATCTACGCGTTCGCGTCGGACATCCTCCGCCGTATCGCGATCGAACCGGTGCGCGAGCGCCTGGACCGCGATCTCCACCTCTGGCTGCCGAAGGATTCGGCTCATGGAGATGCCTCATGATGAATCCGTACGGCGAGACGGCCGCCATCAAGGCCATCGACGCGCACGCCCTTTCCATCGACGACATCCGCGCCGAGTTCCCGGTGCTGAATCAGCGCATTCGCGGCAAGCGGCTTGTCTATCTGGACAATGCGGCAAGCGCGCAGAAGCCGCGCGCCGTGATGGAGGCGATGGACCGCCTGATGCGCGAGGACTACGCGAACATCCATCGGGGCGTGCACACGCTCAGCCAGCGCTCGACCCGGGCCTACGAGGACGCGCGCGGCAAGGTGCGTCGGTTTTTGGGCGCCGCGCGCGACGAGGAGATCGTCTTTGTTCGCGGCACGACCGAGGGCATCAACCTCGTCGCGCACAGCTTCGTGCGCCCGCGCCTGTCGGAGGGCGACGAGATCCTCGTCACGCACATGGAGCATCATTCGAACATCGTGCCGTGGCAGATTCTTTGCGAGCAGACGGGCGCGCGGCTTGTCGTCGCGCCGATCAACGACGCGGGCGAGCTCGAAATGGACGCGTTCGAAAAGCTCATCGGCCCGCGCACGAAGTTTGTGTCCGTCGTGCATGTTTCCAACGCGCTCGGCACGATCAACCCGGTTGCGCGGATCGTCGAGCTGGCGAAGGCGCGCGACATTCCCGTGATGCTCGACGGCGCGCAGGCCGCGCCGCACACGCGCGTCGACGTGCGCGCGCTGGGTTGCGATTTCTACGTGTTCTCGAGCCACAAGCTCTACGGCCCGACCGGCGTCGGTGTGCTGTACGGCCGCCACGAACGGCTCGCCGACATGCCCCCGTACCAGGGCGGCGGCGACATGATCGCGTCCGTCTCGTTCACCGAGGGCACCACCTATGCCAAGCCCCCCGCGCGTTTCGAGGCGGGGACGCCGAACATCGTCGGCGTCGTGGGCCTCGGCGCGGCGATCGACTGGGTGAACGCGATCGGTATCGACGCGATCGAGGCGTGGGAGCACGAGCTTGTATCGTTCGCGACGCAAGAGGTCGCGCGCATCCCCGGCGTGCGGCTCGTCGGCACGGCGCGCGAGAAGGCGGGCGTCGTTTCGTTCCTGATCGACGGCGTGCATCCGCATGACGTGGGCACGATCCTCGACCAGGAAGGGGTCGCGGTGCGCGCGGGGCATCATTGCGCGCAGCCGGTCATGGAGCGCTTCGGCGTTCCGGCGACGGCGCGCGCGAGCTTCGCCGTCTACAACACCTTCGAGGAGGTCGATGCGCTTCTGGCCGGCATCCTGAAGGTGCGCGAGGTGTTCGGCTGATGTCGGATCTGCGCGAGTTGTATCAAGAGGTGATCCTCGATCACAACAAGAATCCGCGGAACTTTCACGACATGCCGGAGGCCACCAATCGCGCGGACGGCTTCAACCCGCTGTGCGGAGACAAGGTCACGATTTTCCTGAAACTCGACGGCGACCGCATCGCCGACGTGAGCTTTATCGGCAGCGGTTGCGCGATCTCCACGGCGAGCGCCTCGCTTCTGACGCAGGCGCTCAAGGGCAAGACGCTCGGCGAGGCGAACGCGCTGTTCTCGGTTTTTCACGAACTGGTCACCGGCGATCCGACGGACGAACCCGACATATCGCGGGCGGGCAAGCTTGCCGTCTTCGCGGGCGTTCGCGAATATCCCACGCGGGTGAAATGCGCGACGCTGGCCTGGCACACGCTGCAAGCGGCCGTCGAGCGAAAAGCCGCCGAACCCGTCTCCACGGAGTAATCGAGTCATGGCGAACATCGACGACATCTCGGAGCGAGTCATCGCGACGCTGCGCACGATTTACGATCCGGAAATTCCCGTGAACATCTTCGACCTCGGGCTCGTGTACAACGTGGACGTCGATCCTTCCGGCGCGACGCACGTGCGCATGACGCTCACGTCGCCGAACTGCCCGGTCGCCGAGTCGCTGCCGATCGAGGTGCGCGACAAGGTCGGCGCCGTCGAGGGCGTCACCGCTTCCGACATCGAGATCACCTGGGAGCCGCCCTGGGATCCGGAGATGATGTCCGATGCCGCGAAGCTCGAACTGAATATGTATTAGCGCCGCATGGTTTGGGGGCGCCGGGGCCGGCGCGGCGGAAAATCATCGGACGGGGACGAACGTTTTGGTCATCACGAACACCACGACCGTGCGCGCGGTCAACTGGCTTGCGGGCGACATCTTCGAGGTCGTCATGGACAAGGTGGACCTGCCGTTCAAGCCGGGCATGGCCATCTCCGTCGTCGGGCCGGACGACAAGACCGTGCGTTCGTTTTCCCTCGCCTCCGGCACGCTTGACGATCATTACCGCCTCATCGTCAAGCACGTCCCGGGCGGCAAATTGTCGCCGTATCTGGCGGGCCTTTCCGCGGGCGACGAGCTCCGGTTCCGCGGGCCGTTCGGCATGTTCCTTGTCGGCAAGCACAAGCCGTTCGTCTATATCGCGACAGGCACCGGCATCACGCCGCTCATTTCGTACCTCCGCTCGCTGCCCGGCGAGCCGCCGCTGCGCATCCTCTACGGCGTCCGGCAGGCGGCCGACGCGGTGCATTATGAGGAGCTTGCCGCCTGGGCGCCGACGACGCTTTGCGTCTCGCGGGAGGAAACCGCGGACCACCACCGGGGGCGCGTCACCGATCTTCTGGGCAAGCTTTCGCTCGACGACGCAACGCACTTCTACCTTTGCGGGCTGGATTCGATGCTGTTCGAGGTCACGGATTGGCTCACCGAAAACGGCATGCCCAAGGAGAACATCCACATGGAGGTGTTCTTCCGCTCGCAGATCGATGAGCGCCGCAAGCAGATGAGCGCGCAGCGCGCCGCTGCGGGCGAGAAGCCATCGCCGTTCAAGATCGGAAGATCCCCGACTTCATGAATGCCGTCGCCGAGACCGCGGTGCGTTGTCATTGGCGATCTGGCCGGAAATCCCTCGTGTCGATGCAGGCGTCGTAGACCGCCTTTTCAATAAGAATCCAATCGGTTTTGTTGATACCCCGGTTCCTTTTTTGGTGCGGGTCGTGGGGATAGGCGCTCGCGATCTTGATCCAACGTTGATGCTCACGGGCAAAAATCCGAACCTCGTCCGCCACCTCGCTCATGTCCTGATCCTGGCTCAAAATCAGAACGACGTCGCATTCGTTCAAACGCAAGGCTCGCACGACGTCCAACGCAATTCTCACGTCGATTCCCTTTTCCTGGCCGACACGTACCACAAGTTGAGCGCCGTCGGGCAGGATGACCGACTTACGATGATAACGAAGTGATCGCGAAAATACGCGAACGCCCTGATGATTCATGGCCGGCAACTTCGCAGCCCAGAAGCGATGCCAAAACGGATTGTCTTCCAGGTCGGGAACGCCTGTATAGAATTGGACCCGTTCGCATCGCCACCCGTGGCGATCGCAAAGAGCCTGCGCCAACTTAAGCACGTCGTAGTTCGGATAGGAATAGTGGAAAGCATTTTTCACAGCGTGGAAAAGGTTTTGTCCATCCACAAACACGATGGCACGCTGCGTGGAAATCCTCATGCACGGTCCCCGAAAATGAATAACCCCGTTGGGGGCCAACGGCCGAAGTCCAACGGGGAAGAAGTAAAGGTAATATCTCCCTTTCGAGCTTATCTTGTCAAGTTCCCATTGGGCGTCAATCCCCGATCGGCACGAACACCGCCGTGGCCACGATCTGAAGCTCCATGCGCATGTCGAGGGCTTCGACGGGCACCGTTCCGGCCTCGACCTCCGGAATCTTCGCGCACACGGTGAACTCCGTGTCGGATTCGAGTACCAACTTTTCCATCCGCTTCTTGCCGTCGGGCGCGAGGTCCATCGGCACCCAGTCGTTGATGATGAAGCCGGGCAGGATCTCTCCGGTCGTGCCGAGGAATTCGTCGGCCGTGACCGCATCGACGTTCGTCGTCGTCGAGAGGTAGAGATCGACCGAAACGTTTTCCGTATTTTCGTTTTTCGGAACGGCGAAGTTCAACGCGTGAACGGTCACGTCCTTCAGGCGCCCTTTGGCGTCATCCCACCAGTCCACCTCATCGCCGATAATTTCGTCGAACGACACCGCGGCGGGCGTGCACAGGCCGCCGGTTTTCTTGATGCGGACGTCCTCGAGCTCTTCCTCGAAATCCTGTTCGCGCTCGCCCAAGTCGTTGACGGCATCCTCGACGTCGCACGCGCAAAGGGCGAGCGCGAGGGCAAGAGGGACGCACGCGCGAAAGACGCGCGTTGAAAACATGGACTTGATGGACGTCATGGACATGATGGACGACTCGATGTTTTGAAGTTCCGCAACTTGCGCTAGCTCATTTGCTCGTAGAGTTTTCGTGCGCGTTCGACGATCGCGTCGTGCGTGAGATCCTTGCCGTCGAGCATCATGCGTGCGAAACGCAGGGTCCAGTCGCCCTTTTCGGGGTAGTCGGGATCCTCGACGATCTGCCCGCGGGCCAAAAGCGCCTCGCGGACGACTTTGGCCTCAAGCTCCACGTCCGCGGTGTCGCGCTTGGCGGCGAGACTGGTCAGATGGCCTTCCCACGCGGATTCGGCGTAGAGGCTGACCAGTTGCTCATCAACCTCCGGCAGACGCATCTGCACGTCGGGCACGATGCCCTCGGCCTGGATGGATCGGCCGCTCGGCGTGTAATAAAGCGCGGTGGTCAGGCGCAGGCCCGTGCCTTCCGGCAACTTGAAGATGCTCTGCACGCTGCCCTTGCCGAACGTACGCGTGCCGACGATGACGGCGCGCTTGTGGTCTTGCAGCGCGCCCGCGACGATCTCCGAGCCCGAGGCCGAACCGCTGTTGACGAGCACGAGAAGCGGCGTGTCGGCGCGTGAATTCGCCTTCGTGGCGAACGATTCCTTTTCCTGCAGGCGGCCGCGGCCAATCGTGTTGACGATCATCCCCGATTCGAGAAACGCGTCCGCGACGCTGACCGCCTGATTGAGCAGGCCGCCGGGGTTGTTGCGCAGATCGAGAATCAGCGCGCGCGGCGGGCCGTCCGGATCTTCGTCAAGCGCTTTCAGCGACGCTTCCAGGTCGGCCGTCGTCGTGACGTTGAACGAGAAGATGCGCACGATGGCGACGCGGTTTTCCAGCATCTCGACACGGATCGTGTCGATGGGAATCGTCGAACGCACGAGCGTGACGTCGAACGCCTCCTCGCGATCCTCGTGAACGCGGCGGATGGTCAAGACGACGGGCGATCCGATCTCGCCGCGAATGAGATTAACGGCTTCGGTGAGGCTCATGCCCTCGGTGGATTTGCCGTCCACCGCGACGATGCGATCCATCGGCAAAAGGCCGGCCTGGCCCGCGGGCGTGCCTTCGATGGGCGCCACGACCGTGAGATGATCGCCGCGCAGCCCGACCTCGATGCCCACGCCGCCGAAGCGCCCGCTCGTTTCGGTCTCCAG
Source organism: bacterium (assembly GCA_019912885.1). Taxonomy (NCBI): domain Bacteria; species bacterium. The sequence continues at coordinate 461 of JAIOHV010000064.1, read as the reverse complement.
GCTCTCGTACGCCACGGGCGGCAGAAAATTCGAGTGCGGGTCCAGGCGGAAGGTCATGTAGGACAGCGCGTCGAAAAGCAGGCGGCGCGGTTCGTCCGGATGCGCGCAGCCGACCGCGAAGGCGTAGCCGCTCATCAACGCGCTCACCGCGCCCGCGCGGCTTTCCGGCACGCGCACGACCTTCGATTTTCCCTCGCACGAAAGCGTGATCTCGTTTTCGGAAACCGCGACGGTAAGCGGTCCGGCGATCGGTTCTTCTTCCGTCGTGTGCGTCGCGAGTACGCGCGCCCGCGCGGCCTGATCGGGCGCAAGCATCGAATCCTCGGCCGAGATCGCCGCGCGCGGCTCGTCCTTGTCCGCGTCTGTGTCGTCGTCCCCCGCGCCGCGGCCGGGCGCCATTTCCGGCGTGTGGGGCGCCGGCGCCGGCGCCCCACACGCCGGAAATGGCGCCCGGCCGCGGC
>JAIOHV010000063.1 GCA_019912885.1 bacterium | reverse complement strand
GTTCGGCGCGCTGCCCGAAGCCGACGTCGAAGGCGTGGATCTCTTCGGCGAAGCCCCCGAGGAGGGCGAGATCGAGCCGCCGGCGGTCCAGGCGACGCCCGCGGACGAGGAGGCAATCGACGTATTCGGCGAGACGCCGCCCGAGGAAGCCGGCGAGGCCGGCATTCCCTGGGAAGGCGAGCCCGACATCTTCGCGGAGGAAGGCCCCGCCGCGACGGTCAGCCTGGACGAAGAAGCTCTCGGGGAGGCCGCGGAACCGGATCTGTTCGCCGGCGAGGAAGGCCCCGCCGCGACGGTGACCGTGGAAACCGGCGAAGAGGCGGACCTGTTTGCGGACGAAGCCGAGGCCGAACCTCCAGCCGCCGCACCCGAACGCGAAGGCGACGCGCTCGTCGGCGAGATCCTGGGCGATATCTTTGGAGACACGCCGCCTCCGTCGACCGCGACCGAGGATGAGACTGACATCCTGAATGAACTGCTCGCGGGCCTGACCGACGAAGGCCCCGCCCAAGGCGATCTGCTCGAAGCGATGACGCGCGAGTTCCGCGATCTGGCCGGCGGCGAGGATACCCAGGACGCGCGCGCGCACTTCGACCTGGGCATCGCGTTTCGCGAGATGGACCAGATGGACGAGGCGATCGCCGAGCTGGAGAAGGCCCTGGCCCTGGGCGGGCACGACATTGCGCGCGACGGCGCGATTCAACTGGCGCAGTGCTACATGGAGCGCGAGGACTGGAGGAACGCGGCGGGTTATATCGAATCCGCGCTCGAGGAAATGCTCGAGGGCGAAAGCGCCGACGAGAACCAGAAGCTCGACCTGCTCATGGACCTGGGGCAGGCGTACGCGCGCCTTGGCGAAAAACGCCGGGCGCTGCGGGCCTTGCACGAGGTCGATGAGCTTTCCGCCAACTATCGCGGCGTCAAGGAACTGATCAAAAAGATCGAATCCGGCACGGACGGCGACGACAACATCAGCTACATGTAACGGCCATCGCGGCATGCGGCGAACGGTTCGGGCTATCGCCTGAGCCGTCCGTCTTGCGTGCCGAATCTCGCGAAACCGCTCGACACGCGTGACGCCTGCGCACGATTTGCACTACGATGGCGTCGTTGCGGTAATGGCAGGCCGGAAAGTGGGAACCTTGGAACCGATCGTGCGTCAACAGGCGGCTGATCCCGCCGCGCCCGGGGCGATCCCCGATCGCGAACGGCCGCGCCGCTTTCGGCGCTTTCTCAAGGGCACCTACCATCATTTTTCGGCGTATCTGCCCTGGCGTCTGCCGTCGACCGTACGGGCCGCGCTCGCGTTTCTGTTCCGCAAATGCGAGATCACCGCGGCCGATCGCGAGGCGATCCGCGCCGCCGCCACGCGCGGGCCGATCCTGTACGTCGCGCGCGATCGCAGCCTCCTCGAATTCCTGGCGATCGGATGGGTTCTCGCGCGGCACGAACTGCCACGGCCGGTATTCGCGCACTACCTCTCGCTGGCACTGGTCACGCCCTTGCTGCAGACCCTCCGCCGCACGCTGGCCATCGCCGTGCACTACATCGAACGCGGGTCGTATCCGAACCCGTACCGAAGCGACTTTCTCGGCCGGCTGTTTTCGGAGGAAACCCCAAGCCTTCTGTTCGTCACCGACTTTCGCGGCATGCCGCGCCGCTTCGGCTCGCCCGAAACCGACGTGCTCACCGAGATTTTCCGCGTTCAGCGCGACGTGCCGCGGCCGATCCAGGTCGTGCCCGTCGCGTTCATTCACGGCCGGCGGCCCGATCGCGAAATCGACACGCTCGCCGACCTCGTCTTCGGCCCCACCGCGGAACCCGGACTCGCGCGGCGGCTGTGGACGTATCTGCGTTACCGGCGCGATTGCGCGATGCGCGTGGGCGCCGTCGATTCCCTGGACACGATGGTGCGCCGGATGATGCCGCGCAACATGCTCTCCATCGACCGGCCCGCGGAGCTGGCCTACCGCGTGCGCCGCGATCTCATCGAAAAGCTCGACCAGGAGCGGCGCGCGGCGCTCGGGCCGATCCGGCGCACGCGCACGGAAATCGTCGAAGCGGCTCTGCACAACCGCCGCCTCGTCGGGTTTGTCCGCGAATACGCGCGGGACCACCAGAAGAGTTTTGTCGAAACGCGCGCACGGGCCAGGCGCTACCTCGACGAGATGGCGGCCGACTACAGCCCCGCGATGATCGCGTTCGCGGATGTCGCGCTGCGCTGGATGTTTCGCCTGGGCAAGGGGCAGATCCACGTCGACGCCGGCGAGATCGATCGTATCCGGCCCATCGCGCGGCGGATGCCGATCGTCTACGTCCCCAGCCACCGCAGCCATATGGACTACCTTCTGGTGAGCTACGTGCTCTACCAGCACCGGCTCTCGCTGCCCTTCATCCTGTCGGGCATCAACCTCAACTTCTGGCCGGTCGGCCCGATGTTCCGCCGGTGCGGCGCGTTTTTCCTGCGCCGCGCGTTCAAGGGCAAACGCATCTACTCGCGCACCGTCGCGGTCTATATCGAGACGCTCCTTCGCGAGGGATTCAACATCGAGTTTTTCATCGAGGGCGGGCGCAGCCGCATCGGCAAGATCCTTCCCCCCAAGGCCGGGTTCATTTCCATCCTGCTCGCCGCGTTTCGCGAAAGCGGCCGCGCGGACGTGGCCTTCGTGCCGGTGACGATCGACTACGAACGCGTTTTCGAGGAAGACGTTTACGTCGCCGAGGCGGCCGACCGGAAGAAATCCGACGGCAAGAAGTGGCGCTTCGCGCTGCGAAACCGGCGCATGCTCGGCCGCCGCATCGGCGATATCCACATCGCGTTCGGCGAACCGCGGACGCTCGCGGATATCCTGGCCGACGAGGGCCGCGCGGCCGTGCCGGACGATCGCGCGGGGCAGATGCACCTGGCGCGCTCGATCGGCTACCGCCTCACCTGGGAGATCCGCCGAAACTTCCTCATCCGCCCGCACGCGCTCGTTGCGACGATCCTTCTGGCCAACCCGAGGCGCGGAACGATGCTGCCGGACTTCGCGCGCGACATGACGATCTTCCTCAATCATCTGCGCCGGCACGCCGAGCTGCCCGCCGGAGAGGCGTGGGACGATCCCGAGTGGAACTGGCGCGCCGTCGAATTGGCCGTGCGCCAGCGATGGGCGCGCGTGGAAACCGGCGACGGCGACGAGGACATGCTCATCCTGCTCGACGAGGACCGGCGCATGCCGCTCACGATTCAACGCAACGGGCTGGTGCGTCTGTATCAGGACGAGGCGCTCGTGTCCGTCGCCCTTAACGGTGCCGCCGGTCCGATCACCGAGGACGTGCTCTGGCAGCGTTTCCTGTTCGCCCGCGACGTGATGACCGGCGAGATGATCCACGGACCGAGCCCCGATCCGACCGTTGACGAGGCGCGCGAGGCCTTCGCGCGCACCGTCGCGGTGTTTCGAGATGCGCAATTCGTCGTCGATAGCGCGCACGGCCTGACGCCGACCGCCTCGGGGACGCACGCCGTGCGGATTTTCGCGGCGCCGATCGCCGCGTACATGGAAAGCTACTATATCGTCGCGCGCACGCTGCGTCGCTCGCCGGGCGCGCGTCACACGGAAAAGGAGTGGGTGCGCCAGGCCATGAAGCAAGGGCGCATGTTGCATAGCGTGGGCGAGGTTCTTTACGCGGAGGCGGTCCACAAGACGCACTTCGAAACGGCGCTTCGGCGTTTCGGCGAGATGGGCTACGTGACGCGCGAGGAGATCGTCGGCGAGAAGTCGCGCGTGGACCGGTTCGACACGGCCGCGGGCGCGGAGGCCATCGAGGGTTTGCTCGCGAACCTGAGGCCGTTTCTGACCTGAGCCGCGCGCCTAAAGATCCCGCTGCAGGGCGGCGCGGGCCTCCTCGGCCACCCAGCAACCGGGAAATTCCTGAAGAACGTGCCGGTAGACGGTCCGGAGCCGACTGTCGTTTTCGGTCGTCCGGTAGAGCTCGACAAGTCCCTGATAAACCGGACAGCACATCCCTTCGCCGTCGCAATGCTTCGCCGCGGCTTCGTATTGCCGCTCGGCTTCATCGAATTGTTCGTCAAGCCGCGCGACGTCGCCCAGCCCGCGATGCTTGCTCGTCAGCCCGGTCGCCGTCCGCAAGATCGACTCGTCGAAGCCTTCATAGATCTTGCGCGCCTTTTCGTATTCCTGGCGATCGATGTACAGGCGCCCCAGCGCTTCCGCTGCCTGCAACTGCATTTCCGAAACCGGCGATTCGGCCAGCGCCTCGACATAGATCGCCTCGGCCCGATCGGTCTCCCCGGCAAAGGTGAGCAGGTGGCCGCTGTTGACGCGCATCATCCAGCGCATGTATTCGTCCACGTCTTCGGCGGCGGCGAGTTTTTCGTGGACGTTTCGTTGAAATTCGAGAATCGCGTCCCGAAGATCGGGTTGTTCATGAAAGATCGGCGTAAAACGCAGGAACGTCCCGGGCGGACGGGACGGCACCGGATCGTTCATGGCTTCGGCAAGAACCTTGCGCGCCGCGTCGACCTCGCCCTTTCGCACGTGGACCTCGAACGCGTAGACGCGCGATGACATGCGGCGGCGCGCATCGTCGGCGGCCGTCGCCGCCATGCGCTCGATTAGCGCCGCCGCGTCATCCAGGCGGCCGTTATCGAAAGACAGTTCGATCGCGCGCTCGAAGGCCGGCTCGCGAATATGTTCCGACAGGTCGTCCTGTTGGGTGAGCTTTTTGTAGATTTCGAACGCCTCGTCGGTGCGGCCGTCGCGATGATACAGCTCGGCCAATCGATATTCCGGCTCGCCCTTCGAGGCAAATCCCCGGTTGTTTTCGATAAGGTACGTCGCGTCCTCGATCGCAAGGGCGATGTCGCCCTGGGACGCGCGGATGTCCATCCGCAGGCTGACGGCGGGATAACGTAGCGCGGCCGCCGGCGAGCTCTCGATAAAATCGTTGAGGATGCGCAACGCCGCGCCGGCATCGCCGCGCCGGTGCAAAAGCGCCGCCAGGTCGATGCGCGTCGCGGACCGCACGTCCTGCGGAAACGACGTGTCGTCCAGAATCTGGCGAAACAGCTTTTCAGCCTCGTCGAAATTTTCACGATCCATATGGACAAGTGCCAGCGAATGCGTCGCCCGTATTTTGATGTCGTCATTGAGCGTCGTGGCGATGATTTCCCGGAATACCTCGCCCGCGGCCTCGAGGTTCCCGGTCGCCCGCATGGATTGGGCTTCCTCGAAACGCGCCTCGATCACCGCCTGCTCGGCCTCCGGAAAAAGCGTGCTGAACTTCTCAAAGTAGTTTTTCGCCGTTTCCTCCTCGCCCATCAAGCGATAAATCCGCCCGATCGTGAGGATGACGTTCTGCATGTCCTCGTCCGTCAACGGCCTGGTTTCCAGCGCCAGGAGGTCCGCGAGCGCAAGTTTCTCGCGCTTGAGGCGATGGTACGACTGAACGCGCGCGAGGATGATGCGCGACTGAATCGCCGGATCGTCGGAATATTCCGCGATTGCGCGATCCGACAGCCTGGTCACAACGTCGACCGCCGATTCGTCGAGAATGTTCCCGAGAATGTTCGTAACCGACTGCGCGACGCCCTCCGGGTCATCCTCGACGATTTCGAACAGGTGCGTGAACAGCGTTTCCAGGCGCTTGTAATCTTGTTGCTCCAACGCGACCTGCGCGGCCGTTTCGATGGCCGCCACGCGCGTTTGCGGAAGAAGCGACTCGTCGCCGAGCACCTCGCCGAGAATGCCGAGCGCCTCTTCCCCCTTGCCCATCCGCACAAACGCGCGCGACAGGCTGACCTTGGCCTCGGGAATCTGTTCGCTGCCGACCGGCAATTTGGCGAGCAAGGCGCGGTGATAGGTGACGGCATCCTCGAATCGCCCTTCGCCCATGGCCTCTTCGATCCGCGTCCACAGTTTCTGCTGCGACCACATCCCCGGATCGTTGTAGTAAAACCAGCCCAGGTACGCGAGCGACGCGATCGTCGCCAGCAGCACGAACCGTCCCGCGTTCGTGCCGATCATCCACCGGGCCGCCTTGCGCATCAGGTAGCGGCTGACCTTCGCCCCCGCCTCCTTGATGGACGCCATCTCCTCGTCCGACAGTCCCGTGACGTATCGAAAGTTCGCCTGCGTCACCGTGTTGCCCGTCAGCGTCGTATCTTTCAACTCCGCCGCGATCAACTCCGTGCGGGAGAGGTCGCAATCCGCGATGGACGAATTCGTCGCGACGATGCCCGCGAAGTCCGCGCCCGACAGGTCGCAGCCCACGAGCGCGCTTTCCGTGAACACCGCCGACAGAAAGTCGCTCGACGAAAGGTTGCAGCCGGAAAATCGCGCCCGTTCCCAGCGCGATGCCGGCGCCTTCGACGACACGAGGGACACCGCCTCGAAGACCGCGTCACCGCCGCTCACACGATTGAGCGCCGCCTCGTCGAACACGCTTTTTTCAAAGCGGACCGATTGAAATTCGCACTTGGTGAACGACGCCGACTTGAACGCGCTTCCGGCGTCGCGCACGTCGGCGAAGGTGACCGCGCGAATCGCGGTCTTCGTGAAATCGCAACCCACGAACGACGCCTTCTCGATGCGCGATTTCTCGATGTCGGCGCCGGCGAACCGGGCGCCCTCGACGGACGTATCGGCGATGGTGACGCCCGACATCCGCGCACCGGAAAAATCCGCGCCCGAAAGCCGCGCGCCGGTCAGGTCGACGTTGACGAGCTTCGCGCCGCGAAAATCCGCGCCGGTGAGGTCGCGGCCGCGAAAGTCCTCGTTCTTGATTTGTGCCTTGGCATAGGACGCGGGCGCGCCTGATTCCGCGATGACATTATCGTCCTTGGCACTCATTCCTCAAATTACCTCCGGGAACGCCCAATAGGACCGCATGCGGCGGCGCCGCGTCAAGGTCTACTGAAGCCCCGACGTCATATCCATGATCGGAAGCAAAATCGCCATCACCGCGAAACCGACGACCGCCGCCATGACAAGCAGCATCGCCGGCTCGAAAACGGCCATCAGCCCCATGATCGACGTCGTCACGTCGCGGTCGTACGCGTCGGCGACGCGAAACAGCATCGACTCGAGTTCGCCGGTCTGCTCGCCGACCGTGATCATGTGGATGACCATCGGCGGAAACACGCCCGACTGCTCGAGCGGCCGCGCGATCGGCTGCCCCTCGCGGATGTTGTCCTTGGCCGTCTCGATCGCGTCCTCGATGATGCGGTTGTCCACGACGTTGCGCACGATGGTCATCGCCTCGATGATCGGCACGCCCGAACGCAAAAGCGTGCCGAGCGTCCGCGCGAACCGGCTTACCGCGATCTTGCGAACCAGCGCGCCGAACACCGGAAGGCGCAGCACCAGCGCGTCAAAGCGCCGCCGGCCCTTGTCCGTCGCCACCCAACGGCGAAATCCGTAAATCGCCACGCCGGTGACGATCGCCATCAGCCACCAATAATCGCGGATGAAGCCGGAGAATCCCAGCAGCAACATCGTCATCGGCGGCAGCGACTTGCGCATGCCTTCGAAGATTTGCGTGATCTTCGGAATCACGAAGCCGACGAGGTACACCATGATGCCGCCGCCGATCAGCAGCATGAAGATCGGGTAGGTGATCGCCGCCTTCACCTTCTGCGTGCGGTCGAGCGTCGCCTCGGTGAAATCCGCGAGGCGATCGAGCACCGCGTCGAGCGTGCCCGACTGCTCGCCTGCCATCACCATGTTCACGAAAAGCGGTGAGAAGATGCGCGGAAACTCCTTGAGCGCGTTCGCGAGCGAACTGCCCTGCGTCACCTTGTCGCGCACCTGCGAAAACGTCTTTTCGAGGACCGGATTTTCCACCTGCTTTGACAACGCCAGAAGCGAGCTGTCCATCGGAATGCCCGCGCCGATCAGCGTCGCGAACTGACGCGTGGCGATCGCCAGGTCGCGCGCCTTGACGCGCCCGAGCAGCACGCGCAGGTCGATCTCCATCGCCAGGCCCTTGCCGCGCGTGAGCTTGCCCTCCTGGGCGACCGTCATCTCGGTGGGAAACTTGCCTTCGCGGCGCAGCTTGGCCTTGGCCGCCTTTTCGGTTTCGGCGTCCACGATGCCGCGGATTTTCTTTCCGCGGGCGTCAACGGCCTGGTAGCTGTAAACGGGCATCGGCGGGGCTTACGGGGCGTCCTCGGAGGTGACGCGCATGACCTCCTCGATGCTCGTGTCGCCCTGCAGCACGCGGCGCGCGCCGTCCATCCGCAGCGTGCTCATGCCCTCCTCCACCGCGGCGCGTTTGATCGCGTTCGCGTCGGCGTTGGCGAGAATGAGGTGCTGGATGCGCTCGGACATGCGAAGGATCTCGTATATCGCCGTGCGGTCCGCGTAGCCGGTGTTCGTGCAGTTCGGGCATCCGGTGGGCCGGAACATCGCGCCTTTGACGTCGGACGGCTTCAGCCCGATCTTCGCGAGCTCCTCCGCGGTGGGGTCGTATTTCTCCTTGCACCGGGGGCAAAGCACGCGCACCAGGCGCTGGGCGACGACGCCGATCAGCGAGCTGGAGACGAGAAACGGCTCGACGCCCATGTCCACAAGCCGCGTGAAGGCGCTCGCCGAGTCGTTCGTGTGCAGCGTGGAAAACACAAGATGGCCGGTCAGCGACGCCTGGATGGCGATCTCCGCCGTTTCCAGATCGCGGATTTCGCCGACGAGGATGATGTCCGGGTCCTGGCGCAGAAACGAACGCAGGCCCGAGGCGAACGTCAGGTCGATCTTCGGGTTCACCTGCATCTGCCCAATGCCCTGAATCTGATACTCGATCGGGTCTTCCACCGTGAGGATATTGACGTCCGGCTTGTTCAGGCGCACGAGCGACGCGTAGAGCGTCGTCGTCTTGCCCGAACCCGTCGGGCCCGTGACCAGGATGATGCCGTGCGGCCGGCTGATGAGATCCTTCACCACCGCGAGCTTGCGCGCGTCAAGGCCGAGCGCTTCGAGATCAAGACGCACCTGCGATTTGTCCAAGAGACGCATGACGACGCGCTCGCCGTACGCGGTCGGGATGATGCTCGTGCGGATGTCGATATCCTTGCCCGCGATCTTGATGCGGATGCGTCCGTCCTGCGGAATGCGTTTTTCCGCGATGTTCAGCTTCGCCATGATCTTGATGCGGCTGGCGATCGCGTTGTGGAAGCGCCTCGGCGGCCGCATGATCTCGTACAGCACGCCGTCGATGCGGAAACGCACGATGACGTCGTTCTCGAACACCTCGATGTGGATGTCCGAGGCGCGCTCCTTCACCGCGCGGTACATAAGATGATTGATCAGGCGGATGATCGGCGCGTCCTCGTCGGTCACGTCGATGATGTCGGTGATCTGGTCGAGATCGAAGCTCTCCGTCGCGCGCTCTTCCTCGAGTTCCCCCATCACCTCGTCGGTCGTCTCCTTGGCGCGGTCGTACACGACGTTGATCGTGTCGAAGATCATCCCCTGCGTGGAAAGCACGGCCCGCAATTCGCCGCCAAGAAACAGGCGCAGGTCGTCGAGCACCTCGAATTCGAGCGGATTCGCGCACGCGACCAGGATGCACTCGCCCTCTTCGCGCAACGGCAGGATGAAATTGCGCTTGGCGTAAGTGATGGGGATGCGGGCGACAAGGTGGAGGTCGACATCCTCCGCCTTGATCACGTCCTCGTAGGGCATCTCGAACTGCCGGGCGAGCCCCTGAAGGACCTGCGCCTCGGTGGCCACCTTCTGGCGGATCGCGATCTCGCCGAACAGCCCGCCCTTTTCCTTTTGCGTCTCGAGGACTTTTTGCACGGCGTCCTCGTTCAGGACGCCGGTCTCGATGAGGATTTCGCCGATGCGTTTCATGTCAAGAATTCAATCCTGCCCGAGTCGCGCGGGATCGGGTCCGTGAACGGCCGCCCGAACGGGCGCCGCCGGCGCGCACCGCCGTCATTCGTCGTCCGCGGGCGCGAACTCGTCCGTCCCTTCGTCTTCGTCCTCTTCGGGCGCCGTTTCGCCGATCGGAATGCCGTCGATATCGTCGAGCGCCTCATCCTCGCCGGGTACGTAGATGTCGTACACGGTGCCGCCGCCGCGCAGCGCCGGATCGGTCTCGATCGACTCGGGGCTCGGCGCGCGGAAGATGGTTTCGCGCGGGGTCATGCGCTCGGGATCGAGCACGCCAAGATCGTTCGTTCGCTCGGGCACGTGATTTTTTTCGCGGAACACTTCCATGCGCCGGTTCGTCATGCGCGTGACCTCCTCGAGGTCCGCGGAATCCTTGATGATGTACGGCGTCAGGAAGATGAGCAGGTTCGTCTTCTGGACGGTCTTGCGGCTGCTCTTGAACAGGTAGCCGAGCAGCGGGATATCGCCGAGCACGGGAATCTTCTGATCGACGACCGACACCGAGTCCTTCAAGAGGCCGCCGATGATGACGGTCTGCCGGTCCTTCACGACCACCACGGTGTCCGCGCTGCGCTTGGCGGTGGTGACGCCGACTTGCGCCGCGGACAGGCCCTCGGGGCTGTCGGTCACCTGGCTGACCTCCTGGTAGATCAGGAGTTTCACGTAGTCGGATTCGTTGATCTGCGGGGTGATGCGCAGGGTGATGCCGACGTCGCGGCGCTCGATCGTCGTCGTCGGGTTCGTGTTGTTGGCCGAGAAAATCTGGCCCGTCACGAACGGCACGTTGTCCGCGACGACAACCTCCGCTTCCTCGTTGTCGAGCGTCAGGACGTGCGGCGTGGACAGCACGTTCACGTCCGTGTCCGACGCGAGCGCGCGGAACAGCGCGCCAATGTTCGGGAAGGTCTCGCCGGCGAAGGTGATGGTGCCGTCCGCGGCGCCGATGGCGAACCCGGAGACGCCGAGCGGGTTGGCCGCCGCCTGCTGGATGCCGCCGTAGTTCGTGCCGCCGATGACCTGCACGCCCTCTTCCGTCGTGTCGTTGGTACTGCGGAACTCGAAGCCCACGTCCAGGCCGCGGTCCATGGTGATCTCGAGAATGAGCGCCTCCACGAACACCTGGCGGCGCGGGATATCGAGCTTGTCGACGACGTCCTTCAGGATCAGGAAATCGCGGTTGCTTGCGATGATGACCAGCGAGTTGGTCGCCGGTTCCGACGTGATGCGCACCGCGCCGTCGAAATCCGCGAGGAACCGGCCGCTCGTCTGCGCGATGCCGCCCGCTCCGCCGCGGTCGACGCCGCCCGTGCCGAGAC
>JAIOHV010000062.1 GCA_019912885.1 bacterium | reverse complement strand
GTCACCGCGATTTCGATTGACGTCGCCGGCGCGTCCGCGGGCGGCCCCGCAAAGGTGACTCGGCCCTCGGGCACCGCGCGCCTCGCGATTCCGCCGCTCACGTGGCCCGGCCGGCGCCTGCGCGTTCCGGGCGCGGGCTTTGCCGATCCCGCCCGCGCCGTGCGCGGCGACCTTGTCGTCATCGTCGCGATCCCCGAACCGGAGGATGGCGACGCCGAGCGCCGCGCGTGCCGCGATGCCTACGTCGACGCGATGCGCGGCCCGGAGCGCAAGGTGCCGCGCGCACTGGCCGAACGCATCGAAAAACTCGCGAGCGCGAAAGCATGACGTCTCGACGCGTCGCACGCTGGGCGTTGATCGCCTTAATTGTCGCCATCGCCGGCTGCGCCGCGAAGGCGAAGCCCCAGCTTTCGCCCGAGGACGAAAAGCGCGTCGTCGCGGCGTACAAAAGCGGCGAGGCGTATTACCGCAACCACTTCTACGAGAAGGCCGCCGCGGCGTATCAACGCGTGCTCGAGCTTGATCCCGAGGGCGAATACGCGGACAACGCGCTCTACAAAATCGCCGGCATCCACATGCGCCGCGAGCGATGGGAGCAAGCCGTCGTGTACTTCCACCGGTTGCAAGGCGAGCAACCGAAAAGCCCCTACGCCGAGGAGGCGCTCTACAACCTCGGCTTCTGCTACTTCAAGCTCGGCGATCCCAACCGCGCGCTCGACGCCTACGAGGACTACCTCGCGCGCGGCGACGCGAAAAACAAGACGCGCGCCCGCATGCTCGCGGCGCAGGCGCTCGAAGGCAACGCGCGATACGGCGACGCGCTGCTGTGGTACTCGCGCGCCGCCGCCGGCGAGCGCGACCGCGCCCGCCTCGTCGAGGTGCTCCGCAACGCGAAAGATCTCATCGAAGACTCGATTCCGCCGTCGGACCTGCATGCGCGGCTGCCCGATCTGGCCGACGGCGTGGTGACCGACTACGTGCTGTATCGCCTGGCGCGCGACGCCAACGCCGCGGGCGATCGCGTGACCGCGCGCGAGCTGCTCGCGAAAATCCCCGATCGGCGACCCGCCTTCCGCTTTCACGAGGACGCGGCCGAACTCGCCGCGGAGATCGCCGGCGCGCCCGAGACGCGCACCCCGCGCGCCAAGGCGAAAAAGGACGAGCCGGCGCCCATCCGCCTGGGCGTCGTGTTGCCGCTGTCCGGGAAGTTCCGCGTCTTCGGCGAGCAAGCGCTTAACGGCGTGATGCTTGGCCTTGAAAAAACCGGCGTGCCGGTCGAGGTCGAAATCCGCGACAGCGAGGGTGACGGCGACACCGCCGCGCGGCACGTCGCCGAGCTGGCGGGCGATCCCACGATCCTCGCGATCGTCGGGCCGCTTCTGGTGAAGGAGGCCGACACCGCCGCGGCGATCGCGGAGGAGGCCGAGATTCCGCTGCTGGCGCTCTCGCGCAAGGAGGATCTCGTCGCCGGCCGGCGATGGGTGTTCCGCAACGCCGTCACGTTCGCCAACCAGACCGACGCGCTCGTCGAATACGCCACGAGCCACCTGTTCGCGCGCCGCTTCGCGATCATGTATCCCGAAACCGACTACGGCGAGGCGTTTCGCGCCGCCTTCGAGAAAAGCCTCGATCCGATGGCGCATCGGCTGGAAGCGGTGACGAGCTACGCGCCCGACGCGACGGACTTCCGCAAGCCGTCGCACGCGATCCTGAACGCGGGCGCGCCCGACGCGATCTTCATTCCCGACTCCGCGAACCGCGTCGCGCTCATCGCGCCGCAGCTCGTGTATTTCGGCATCAAGGACGTCGTGCTGCTTGGGCCGTCGCTTTGGAACGACGACACGCTCGCGAAAAAGGCCGGCGCTTACCTTCCGCGTTCGGTCATCGTCGACGGCTTTTTTTCCCGCGCGGGCGACGACGACGTGCGCGCGTTTTCAAACAAATATCGCGACTCGTTCGGCGACGATCCCACCTTGCTTTCCGCGCTCGGCTACGACGCCGTGCGCCTTTTGGCCCGCGCGGCGAAAGACGGCGCGGCCGACACGCGATCCGCCATGCGACGCGCGATCCTGCAAACGCGCGCGTTTCCCGGCGTCGCCGGCACGGTAACGTTCCTGGAGAACGGCGAGGCCGACCGCTCGCTCTATCTCCTTCGCGTCGGCGAGACCGAAATCGAGGAGCGCTTCTAACCGCGATGGACAAGGAAGCGATCGCCCACGCGCATACGCAAATCGACACGCTGTTTTCCGAAGGCGGTGTGTTTTCCGCGCGCGACCCCGCCTGGGAGCCGCGCAAGCCGCAGATCGACATGGCCCACGCCGTCCTCGACGCGCTCGCCCACGCCGGCACGCTCGTCGCCGAGGCGCCGACCGGCACCGGCAAGACGCTCGCGTATCTCGTGCCCGCGCTTTTGTACGACCGGCGGCTCGTGATCTCCACGCGCACGAAAAACCTGCAGGAACAGATCATGGGGAAGGACTGGCCGTTCGTGCGCGCGCTCGGGTTCGACGCGAAGGTCATGGTGATGAAGGGGCGCGAAAACTACCTGTGCCCGCACCGCTATCATCGCTTCCTCGCCGAGCCCCGCATCCGCTCGCGCGGCGAGGCCGCGAATTACGAGCGTCTCGTCGAGTGGGCGACGACCACGCAGACCGGCGATCGCGCGGAACTGCCGTGGCTTGCCGACGACGATCCGCTCTGGCCCGAGGTGACGAGTAACCGCCACAATTGCCCCGGCAAGGAGTGCCAAAAGGAAGAGCGCTGCTTCCTTCGCCTCATGCGCCGCAAGGCCTCCAACGCCGACATCCTCATCGTCAACCACCATCTCTTTTTCGCCGATCTCGCGCTGAAACAGGGCGAACACGGCGAGGTGATCCCGGATTATCAGGCGGTGATCTTCGATGAGGCGCACGAGCTCGAGGACGTCGCCACCGCGTTTTTCGCCGCGCGCCTCACGTCGTTCCGTTTCGACGAAATCGACCGCGACATCGTCCGCGCGCTCTCCGCGCGCAAGGTGGACGACGATGTCGAATCCCTGTTGACGCACGTGCGCATCGCCGCGGACGCCGTGTTCGATCACTTCCGCCGCCCGTACGACGGCAAGCGCCGGCTGCGCGCGGACGATGTTCCTCCGGCCGCGCACGCCGATCACGACAACCTGCGCGAGCGCCTTGCGGCGCTGTCCGCGCGCCTTGCAAAGATCGCCGCAGCGCACGAGGACGAGGACATCGCGCAGCTCGCCCGGCGCGCAAATGAGATCGGACTTGAGTCGGAAATCATCTTCGACATGGAGGACGCCTCGCGCGTCCGCTACGCGGAACAGCGCGGGCGCGGCGTGCACCTGGTGGCCGAGCCGATCGAGCCGGCCGTGTTCATAAAAGATGCGCTGTTCAAGAAGGCGGGGCCGGTCGTGTTCACCTCCGCCACGCTCGCGACGGGATACGATTTTTCCTACCTGCGCGCGCGGCTGGGCCTGGATTTCGAGATCGAGGAGATGGCGCTCGCGACGTGTTTCGACCACGCGACGCAAGCCATGCTCTACGTCCCGCGTGAGTTTCCGCAGCCTCATGACGCCGCGTTCGCCGACGCGTTCGAGACGCAGGCGGAGAAAATCCTGCTCGCCACGCGCGGCCGTGCGTTCCTGTTGTTCACGTCATACCGCCACATGCGCGAGCAATACGAGCGCCTGGCGAGCCGCCTGCCCTTCCCGTGCCTGTTGCAGGGCGAGGGCGCGCGCTCGGCGCTGCTCGACCGCTTCCGCGCGGAAGAAGGAAGCGTGCTGTTCGCGACATCGAGCTTCTGGCAGGGCGTGGACGTGAAGGGCGAGGCGTTAAGCTGCGTCATCATCGACAAGCTCCCATTCTCCGCGCCGGGCGAGCCGGTCATCGAGGCGCGCATCGAGGCGATCAAGGAGCGCGGCGGCAACGCGTTTTTCGACTACCAGGTGCCGCAGGCGATCATCACGCTCAAACAGGGCCTGGGCCGCCTGATCCGCCACCGCGAGGACAAGGGCCTGCTCGCGCTGATGGACACGCGCGTCTGGCAGAAGGGCTACGGCAAACGCATCCTCGCCGCCGTGCCCGACTACCCCGTCGTCGACCGCCTGGAAAACGCGCTCGCGTTCGCGAACAAGCTGCCGTAAACGGAATAGACTGGAAAGCTGAAAGACTGGAAGACTGGAAAGTCATCGCCGGGAGCGCAGGCTGCCCGGCGCGCCATAGCCTTGGCGAAGGCGGGGCCCGCCCGCTTACTCCTGGGACCGCGGGCCGCTGGCCCGCTTATGCTGCGATACCCAAATCGCGTCTTCCCGAAGCGCCTGAAATACCACCCCGACCCCTTGGCCCGATCGGGCCGCTCCCCGGGACCGCAGGTGTCCTCACCTGCTTCGATGCGCGCGGCGCCGCGAACGCGCTGCCGAATCGACTCATGCGACGACGATGAAAATGATGGAAGCGCTCCTTCGGCGCGCCTGTTCATAGGCAGGTGTGGACACCTGCGGTCCCGGGGAGGCGCCGCTTCGGCTCGGCGGGCGCGCCTGGTATTTGGGGGCGGGGGCGCGATCCGCCGTATTACACCGCAACGCAAATCAGTGCAGTCTGTGTAATCTGTGAATCCAGCTCGCATTCGCTCTTCCGACGGCCGGCTCAATATGCGTCGGGGACGGCCACTTGCTCACGCGCGCGGCTCGGATCGCCGCACGGCGCGACGAATTGCGCGGCTCCGTTTGTCACCTCACGGCGGACGCGGCGCTCCGTTGACTTTCCGGGGCGATCGGATCGAAAGTCGGCGCTCGCTCGAAGCATGCGGTTCTGCAACATTTCTTCAAGGAGATTCTATGCGCAAGATTCTTGTGATCGCCGTGCTGTCCCTGTCGCTCGTGTTCGCCGTCGCGTTCACCACGCCGGCCGTTGCGAAGGATGGCTACGCGCAGGCCGGCTGCGGCCTCGGCTCGCTGCTGTTCGGCTCCGATCCCGGCAAGTTCAAGCAGGTCATTGCCGCGACGACGAACGCCACCTTCGGCACGCAGACCTTCGGCATCACCACCGGCACCAGCAATTGCCAGAGCCCGACGCCGGGCCGCGCCGCCGCGCGTTCGTTCATCGAGAGCAATCGCGAAGCGCTCGCCAAGGACATCAGCCGCGGCGCGGGAGAGACGATCGCCAGCCTCTCGACGATCGCCGGATGCGGCAGCTCCGCCACGGTCGGCGCCACGCTGCAGGGCGATTTCACGGAAATCTTCCCGAACGAGTCCGTTTCCGACGCGGCCGTCGCCGACGCCATCATCGAGCGCCTTTCCGGCGAGACGCTTTCCTGCAATAACCTCGGCTGAGACCGTACAACGGTGCCGGAGCGTCACCGACCGCTCCCTGGCGGTCGCGGCACCGACGGCCCATGGATTTGACGAACGACCGGGGGCTCGAAAGAGCCCCCTCGTTTTTGTGCGCCGCGCTCATCGCGGCGATCCTGGCGGCGTTCGCGACGATCGCGCGCGCGGATGACGCCGCGCTTGGCGCGTACGTCGAGGCGAAGGTCGAGGCCGCCAATCAGGCCGCGCTTGCCGACGATCCCTATTGGCATCGCCTTCTGCACTACCGGCCCACGCTATACGGCGGCGTGAAAAGCCAGGCGGACGGGCGCGGATTCTTCCTCGCGCCGGACGGCAAGACAAACCCGCGCGAGGAAATCGCCGCCACGATCCGCGGCATCTTCGCGCCCGCGCAGCCGGATGAGCACGGCCTGCCGCAGCACCCGATGTGCCGCTTCCCCGCGCGCGCCATTTGGCTTACCGCCAAGCTCGATCTCGACGTCACGCGCGGGCATCAAAAGGCGTGCCCGCGCTTTGCCACGTACATGGCGCGCCTGCGGCCGACGGCCGTGTCGCTCGTATTCTCGTCGTACTACCTCAACAACCCGTCGTCGGCCTTCGGGCACACCTTTCTGCGTTTTTATCAGGGCGACCCGCGCGACGCCGCGAAAAAGCGCGAGATCGTCGATTACGGCATCGACTTCTCCGCGGATGTCGACACAGGCAACGCGATCGTCTACGCGTTCAAGGGACTGACGGGCCTTTTCCCCGGCACGTACAAGCGCATTCCGTATTACTACAAGGTGCGCGAGTACAACGACTCCGAGTCGCGCGACCTGTGGGAGTACGAGCTCGATTTCAACGAGGCGCAGGTGTGGCTCGTCGCCGCGCACATCTGGGAACTCGGCTCGACGCACTACGACTATTTTTACCTCACCGAGAATTGCTCGTATCACATCCTCGGCGCGCTCGAAGCCGCGGGGACGGACGTCGATCTCACGAGCCGCACGCGGTTTCCGGTGCTTCCCGCGGACACCGTGAAGGTCCTGTTCGAGCATCCGGGGCTCGTACGCGACATCATCTATCGCCCGTCGGTGCGCACGCAGTTTCGCCGGCGCGTCGCGACGCTCGATGGCCGCGAGCGCGCGATGGTGGTGCGTTTGATGGAGGATCCGAACGCGGATTTTGACCCGCGCTTCGATCGCACCTCGCAACGCAATATCCTCGACGCGGCGGCGGATTTGATCGAGTTTTTGTTCGGGCACGAACTCATCTACAAGACAAACTCCGAGGCGGCGCGCAAGAAGCAAATCATTCTCGAGCGGCGCGCCGCGATCCGCGAACCGAGCCCGCCGCCGGATTTTTCCGCGCGCCCGGGCGATCACCCGGAGTCCGGCCACGGCTCGCTGCGCCTTGGGATCGGGCCGGGCTTTTTCGCGGACGGCGGCGGATTTTTCGATCTGTCGTTTCGCCTCGCGCTGCACGACCTGGCTGACCCGCCGGACGGATATCCGGAGCTGATGCAGCTCGATTTTTTGCCGACGACGATTCGCGTGGAGCAACGCGAGGGCCGCGCGGTCGTGGAGGATTCGGACTTCGTGCGCATCGTGTCGCTCACGCCGGTGGACCGCTTCGATCACAGGATGTCGTGGGATTTCCGCGCGGGCGTCACGACGCCGCGCGACGAATATTGCACGGGATGCACGGGCGCCGTGGCCCAGATCGGCGGCGGCGCGACCCTCGCGACGGCGGGAGAGCGCGTGGCGTTTTTCGCGCTCGGCGAGGTGCGCGTTTTCGGCTCGTCGGAGATCGCGGGCTACGACGATTGGCCCGTCATCGCCGGCGGCGGGCCGGCCGCGGGGCTGCGCATCGCGTTTTCGGATCGCGTCGTCGATCTCGTTCGCGGGCAGTGGCTGTTCTTCCCCGGTCAGGGCGCCGGGCAATCGTACGACGCGACGCACACGCTGCGCTGGGCCGTCGC
Organism: bacterium; assembly: GCA_019912885.1. NCBI lineage: Bacteria > bacterium. The sequence goes on along the minus strand of JAIOHV010000062.1, from coordinate 19,645 downwards.
GCAAAACCTGGCGCTCGACTTCGACGCGCGCGTGCGCCCGCGGGCGATTGAGGGGCGGTTGATGTTCAACCTCTACCTGTAGCGCCCCTTGGAGCATCCTGGGACCGCGGGCCGCTGGCCCGCTTAGGCTGCGATTCCCCTGGGACCGCGGGCCGCCCGCCAGTTTGTGATCAGCCCCGAAACGGGCGCGTTTGGTACGATCCGAAGCGGGCCGGCGGCCCGCGGTCCCAGGCGCGCTTCAATTCCGGTCCCGACAGGCGTATAAATATTCCTCTGCATTGGGAGCGCTCATGGATTGGGAGGGATCCTCGAACCCGTCCGTTTTCCGTTCGATGCACCCCCTCGCCCGCGCCTTCCGTCTCGCCACCCTCGCGCTGTTCGCATTCGTGCTCGTCCTCCCGCTCGCGGGCATGTCGTGCGGCGACCCTTCGGCAAGCTCCGGGCAGGCTGATGACCACGATGCTGCCGCGTACGACGACGATGATCAGACGGACGACGACGGACAGGACGACGATGCGGCGGCCGGTGACGACGACGATACGGCGGTTGATGACGACGACACCGGCTTCGATCTTCTGGTTGCAGCAAACCTAACCGATCAAGAATTTCCGTATGGAAATTTGCAATATAACTGCGGAATTTACGCCATAAATACCAGCAAGCTTCCCGACATTTTTTGGGAGGATTTTGAGAACTGCGCGATCAACGACCTTTGGGCTTTTGACGAAAAATTTATTGTCGCGGTTGGATACAGCATTTTCGGTGACGATCTAAACGACAAGGGATTGTTTTTTGCTCGGTACGATGGGGATCAATGGCGTGAAGTGCACCTTGCGCTGTACGATCAGGCAAACGATTTTCAATTTCGACGCGTCACGGGAACTTCGCCAACAAACGTTTGGGCAATCGGAGACAGTTCAGACGGCTACGTCGTCGATCGGTTCGACGGAAATTCCTTGAATCGGGAATTAACAGGTGACGCGAAAACGCGATTGTACGACGTATGGGCCGCGAAATGGGGGTCCGTGTTCGCCGTCGGTTCGTATTCGAAAAATGGGGCCACCAATCCGTTGATATTGGAATACATCGACGGCGTCTGGAACGAAATCCGGTTTGACGACGTGTGGCATGAGTTCTTCGCGGTTTGGGGTATATCGAAGGATTTCATCGTGGCGGCCGGCGACGGCGGTATGTGGTCCCGCGGCTCCTCGGGCTGGACGAAGTTCGACTTTCCTGAACCCTATGCTCATTATGTTGCGTACGAAATTGTTGGTACCGACGCGAACGACTTCTACGTGCATGTGCTCCTAAACGATGAGTTGCTCTTGCATTACAAGAATGGAGCTTGGGAAGCGATCCATTATCCGGCGGAAACGGAACCGGCCCGGATTTTCGATTCAACGACCCGCATGGGCGATCTCTTGAAGCTCTCAGATAAAAAACTGTTCGTAGCGTACCAATTTCCAAACGGGGGCAACGGGAACATCTATTCGCTCGACAACGGTGCGTGGCGAAAGGATTTTTACGACACGACTTCGTGCATCGCGGGGTTCAAGTAGTGAAATCAGAAGTCCCCGTATCCTGTCGCCTTCTAAAAGCGAGGCACTTGAAGTGGATAGAATCGAGCCGCCGGGCTGATCCCGCTGGGCTTTTTGAATATCGATCCTGAATTTCGAGGGTAGTGAATATCGAAAGGCCGTGTCCCATCGCGCGGGCGGCGGACATTCATAAGCGGGCCAGCGGCCCGCGGTCCCAGGAACGACGCGATCCTAAGCGGGCCGCTGGCCCGCTTTGAAAAAATGTCCGATATATCCGGTATGACGGAACGACCAAAGTACGGTTGGCACTCGCGCGGATACCTCCCCCATTTCGACAGTTCCTTCGCCACGCAATTCATCACATACCGGCTTGCCGATGCGATTCCTCGCGAAACCGCCGAAAAACTGCACGCTTCCGCCAAACACGAAAACGACGACGCCTATCGCCGGAGAATCGAGCGATACCTCGACGCGGGCCGTGGTGCGTGTTGGTTACGCGACGAGACAATTGCCGGGATCGTGCTTGAGAACTGGCTTCACTTCGACGGCGTGCGATACCGCATCCTCGCGTGGGTGATCATGCCCAATCACGTCCACCGGCTGGTCGAGATGATTCCCCCACACTTGCTCGCGGGCGTCATCTGGTCGTGGAAGTCGTACACCGCCAAGAAGATCAACGCCGTTCTTGGGCGAAGCGGTCAGGTCTGGCAGGCGGAATATTGGGACCGTTTTATTCGAAACGAAGCGCATTTTAAAAACGCGGTCGAATACATCCACGAAAATCCGGTCAAGGCCGGGTTTGTCGATCGCGCCGAGGATTGGAGGTGGAGCAGCGCGGCGCTATACGCAGCGGGCGAGACGCAGGCGCTTGTCGTTACCAAGGAATCCTAAGCGGGCCGGCGGCCCGCGGTCCCAGGAACGACGCACCGCAGCGGGCCAGCGGCCCGCAATCCCAGGAACGACGCAATCCCAAGCGGGCCGGCGGCCCGCGATCCCAGGAACGACGCACCGAAGCGGGCCGGCAGCCCGCGGTCCCAGGAACGACGCAATCCCAAACGGGCCGGCGGCCCGCGGTCCCAGGGCAGCGCGCTGACGATCCGAGGACAAAAACGGGTCGGTTTTTCAGGATGTTGTTATCAATATCTCCATTCACTTTACGCACGATTTTTGGTATGATTTCGCCGTTTGAATCACGGCTTCCGTGGTTCGCGTCCCATGGGGACGGGCGGCGACGTGCGCCGCGTTTCGAGCGCCTTTGGGGGGTGCGATCGTGATCAGGAATTTCGGGATGAACATTCGCAGCGCGCGCGGGCACTGGCTCGCGCTTTTTGTCGTGCTTTTTGCCGCGTCGCTGACCGGCGCCCTGGGCTGCGGCGAGGGCGACAGCGAGGGCGACGAAGCGCCGCCCATTCGCGGCGACGCCGACGACGACTTTGACGGCATCGACCCGGATGACGACGACAACAATGGCGGCGGCGACGACGACGCCGGCGGCGGCGATGACGACGACTTCGATGACGACGATGACGACGCCTTCGACGACGATTTCGATGACGATTTTGACGATGACTTTGACGACGATTTCGACGACGACTCCGACGACGATTTCGACGACGACTTCGACGACGACGCGGACGACGATTCCGGCCCGCAGCCGTATGCCGTCTTGTCGCTCGAACCCGATCCGTCAAACCCCGCGCTGAAGTTTTTCCCCGGCTCCGAGTTCTACATGGAGGTCGCGCTCTACGATCAGTTCGACCAGTTTATCGGACTGTCCCTCAACTACACGCTCGACATCCAGCCGCTGAAGGACGGCGTGACCTACAACGCCTCCGAGGGCTGGGTGCGTTTCGACAAGCAGGGGACATTCAACCTGCGGGCGAAGGTGCCCGGATACGCCTTGTCCAACAGCATCAAGGTCGAAATCGAGCTTCTCGACTCGGCGCGCATCACCTTCACCAAGCCGGCGCGCGGCACGTTCACGCAGGCGACGAGCGTGCTTGTCGAGGGCACGTGCAAGGTCAACGACCTGGCCTGCTACAACGTGAAGGTCAACGGCGCGGTGCCAAGCTATAGCAACGGCAATTTCTCCATCACCGTCCCGCTCATCCCGGGCCTCAACACCATCGTGGCCGAGGCGTTCAACGCGCAGGGTTATTCGCTGGGTGACGGCAACATCTCCGTGCTCTCCGGCGAATTCATCAGCAACAACACGCTGGCCAACGACTCGTTCGGCGCCGCCGTGACCCCCGTCGGTCTGGAGGCGATCCAGGACCTGATCGTCGGGCTGATCACCGCACTCGACATCAACCAGTACCTGCACGAGAACAGCCCCGTCGAGCTGTTCGACCTGGGGTGCTTGTGGGGCATCTGCACCAACGCGTACATCGAGCTGCAGACCATCACGATGGATCAACCCATTCTCGACTTGCAGGCAAACGCCGACGGCATCTACTTCTACGCGTCTATCCCGAACATCAACCTCGACGTCCGCTTCTACGGCGATTTGATCGGCATCGGTTTCTCGGATTCCGGGAGCTTCGGCGCGGACCGCATCGACTTCAGCGCCAAGATCAACGTGACCGCCTCGGGCGGCAGCCTCGACGTGAGCTTTTCGAACCTGTCGACGACCCTCGTCAACCTGGACATCGACGAGCTGCTCCTCATCCTCGGCGATCTTGTCGAGTTCTTCGACGACCTCACCGGCGGGATCTCCGCGCTGTTCTCGCTGATCGGGCCCGAGCTGATTCAGCCGGTGATCGAAGAGGCGCTCGAGGACCTGCTCGGCGATCTGGATCTTTCGACGGATTTCGATTTGCTCGGCGAAACCTTCTATCTGGACGCGCGCTTCCAGGCCGCAAGCACGGACCTGTCGGGCCTTCTCGTCTGGATCCAGGCGATGATGTCCGCGGACAACATCGATCCAACGATGCCGGTTTTCCCGGGTAGCTGGAAAAAGCCGGGAAGCAAGCCGGTGTTCGGGACGTTCATCCCCGGCACCTCGACGCCCTACGGCTTCGGCATCGCGATCAACGACGACATCATCAATCAGATCCTGTACGAGGTTTACCGCTCCGGCGTGCTTCGCTTCGAGTTTAGCGATCCGGCGCTCAAGACCTCGACGCTCGCGATCTTCTTCCCGCAACTTCTGCTCATTCACCCGAACGCACCGGTGATCGTCGAGCTGTCGCCGTACCTGCCGCCGGTTTTCGAACTTGAACCGTCGACGGACGGCGTCACGGCCAACCTCAAGCTCGGCGAATACATCATCCGGCTGATCGTCGATCATCCGACCGAAGGCGAGGTCCAGGCCTTCGCCGCGGCGATGTCGCTGCGCCTGCCCGTCGGCATCACCATCGACGACCAGGGCGCGATCGTGCTCGACATCGACGACTCCGTGTTCGACGTCGACATCGGCATCTACGAGGCCGACTACAACTTCAACGACGTGCTTCTCGAGCAATTCGTGCCGACGCTCGTCGAAAAGCTCGTGCCGCTTCTGGTGGACCTGCTCGGCGCGATCGCGATCCCCGAGATCGGTGGATACGGCATCGACATGCTCGACATCAACGGCGTCGGCGGGCAGACCGATTACCTCGGCATCTACGCGGATCTGGTCGTGCCGTAAGCTGAGAAAATAGAAAACAGGAAAGAGAAAAGAGAGGGACGAACGCATGACCGTTCGTCCCTTTTTTCGTGCATCGAGCTTCCGCGCGCTTTAGCGACATCACCGTAACGCGGCCCCCACGCTTTCCCGCCACACGCCAGTCGGACAACGCGACATTTCGTCATAAATTGCCAAATCGCCACGAACGCGCCATGTCGATGTAACAATCTCCCGCCAAAGTCTGCTTGACCCAAGTCACGAAATCGTTGCGGAATCGTCACCGATTTCCGGATAAAGATCTCCTGATTGCGGAGTCGGTGGAATCGAGGGCACGTCCGCCCGAATGAGGGCGGCCACAAGGAGGCACGATGAAAAGGGCACTTGTCATTCTGGGTGTGGTTCTGCTGTTGGCGGGCGCCGCCGCCGCGGACGACGGCGGCCTGGTCGTGAAGCCGTCGGCCACGATCTTCGCGCACTATCAGTACAATCTGTCGGCCTACGAAGACTACGATGCGCGATTCGACGACAACGACATGAATTCGTTCGAATTGACGCGGGCCTATCTCGGCGTTGACGCCAAGTTCGGCGAAAACTGGAGCGCGCGCGTCACGATCGACGCGGCGCGTGGCGAGGTGTTCGAAACCGAAACGACGATGGTGCCATCCGGCGTCTTGGAAGACGATCCCGCGACGCCGGACGTGGACGAGACGCAAACCGAGGTTGTCACGGGCATGTCCGCGTCGCGCACCGGCGCGTACGACTATTTCGTCAAATACGCGTTCCTCGACTACCAGCCGCTCACCGAAATCGGCACGTCGTTCGGCATGATCAAGACGCCGTGGGCCGACAAGATCTACTCGCTGTGGCGCCACCGCTACCTGCTCGACGCGGCCTTCGGCCAATATCGCATCTCGCGCAGCAGCACGGCCGACCTTGGCGTGTCGATCCACGGCGGATTCGGCGACGACAAGAAGACGTACGCCTACTACAACGTCGCCGCGCTGAACGGCGAAGGTGTGCGCGCGGCCGAGGCGAACGCGGGCAAGGCGTTTTCGGGCATGCTCTATCTGACGCCCTTCCAGAACGTCGATGCACTCAAGGGCCTCGCGCTTTTCGGTGTGTACCACTTCGACAAGGAAGCGCCGGATTTCCCCGAACTGACGCACAGCTCCTTCGACGCCATCCTTGGCTACCGCTACGACATCGACGAGACGATGGGCTTTTCTGTCAACGCCAACGTCGCGCAGCGCGTCACGGAAACGGGCGACGAAAACGCCCGGCCTCTCGTCGCCGGCTCCGACCTGACCGCCGTCACGACGCAGGTTTTCTCGGCGTGGGCCGATTTCTGGTTCCTGACGAAGTTCGGCGTCATCGCGCGCTTCGACATGATCGATCCAAACACGGAGAACGACGAGGACAAGGCCATCGGCTGGCAGGACGAGTCCACGTTCCTGCTCGCGGGCTTCTGGTATCAGCCGGTGAAATTCGTCCGCGTCTGCCCGAACTACCGGATGACCTCCTACACCGCGGAGATCACCGACGATCAGGGCGAGCAAGTCACCATGCAGCCCGACCAGTTCTTCTTCCTGAATACGGAAGTGAATTTCTAAGTCGATCGCGCCGTTGGGCCCATCGGCGGCGCGAGGATTCGATCGACGGCGTCGTCCCGCGCCAAGCGGGGCGGCGCCTTTTTTATTCGCGACACGCGCGAAGACCATTATCGACGCCATTTTTGAGCGTCAAAAGTCCGCGAATCGCTTTACAATTCTACCGACGCAACAGATTTGCCTCGGGCACTGTCGTAAAAAATGCAATAAATTCAAATAGTTTGGCTATATTTTTCTGAATAAGTAAAAATTTCGTTAATTTACTTTTCTTCTTGAATTTCTCTGCCGAAACGTTTAAGCATAGGCAGCGATGCCTGGTTCCTGGAGTTGGGGGGCGCCAACCCGGAAACCCAAAAAAGGGGAGGAGATGGAAATGAAGTTCGCAACGCGTTTTCTGGTCATCCTTGCGGTGCTTGGATTCGCGACCGTCGCGCCCGCGTCGGTCATCGTCGATTTCCAGAGCTACAGCGCCGCCGGTCTCGTCGATCTTCAGTTCGGCGCGATCAACTGGGGCACGGTGAGCGCCGGTGAGATGGAATTGCTCATCAGCGACAACGAAGGCAGCTCGACGGAGTTCGGTTACTGCGTCGATCTGTACCACGCCCTGAACGAAGGGCCCTTCGAAGCCAACGTGATCCCCGCGCCGGTTGCGTCGCCCTGGTGCGAGGTGTCCTACATCCTTTTAAATTACGAGGCGGCGGACAGCTTTTCCGGTTCCGTGATTCAGGTTGCCATCTGGAAGGCTCTCTACGGCAAGGCCGCGGTGACGGTTTCGCCCGCGTCCGTCAATGACGAAGCCAACGCGATCGTGGACGACGCGGCCGGCAAATGCGCGCTGTCGTGCTTCGCGGACGTGGCGTTCGAGCTCACCAGCAGCGAGAACGGCAATCTCTTCAACGTGAAGGCCAGCGTCTATCAGAATCAGGCGGCCGTCGCCGGCCAGTTCGTCGAGCTTTCGACCTCCTGCGGTTTCTTCACGGGCGCCAGCTCAGGCGACACCAACGCCGCGGGCGAGTTCTCGGCGACCGTCGATGTCACCGGCTGCTCCTCGGCGATCGTTTCCGCGTCGACGGAAGGCCAGTCGATCTTCATCCTCGAGCCGCTCGACAACACGCAGCAACTCCTGACGCTCACCTTCGGCGATCCGTGCGATTTCTCGGCGGAAACGAAGTTCACGCGCAAGGTCGAAACCTGCGGCGACCCGCACACCATCGGCTTCTGGAAGCACCAGGTGTCCGTCGCCACGGGCGGCAAGGGCAAGGCCCAGGTGCCGGCGAGCGTGCTCGCGAGCTACGTACCGTTCTCGGTCTTCGATGTGACCGTCGACGATCTCGATGAGCTCTACGACATCCTGTGGCTCAAGAAAGCGTCCATGAAGCAGCGCGCGATCCAGCAGTGCTCCGCCCTGTCGCTGAACGTGGCGCACGGCGAGATCTCCGACAACTGCGCGGTCAATGGCTTTGACGACTTCGCCGACGCCTTCGCGGCGGCCGAAGCGGCTTACTTCGCCGGCGACTACGAGACCGCCAAGACGATCTGCGACGACATCAACAACATGTAAACGATTTCGGAAGGGGGGCGTGCAAACGCCCCTGGAGAGGGATCAAGGCCGGCGCCGTCCGAAAAGGGCGGCGCCGGTTTTCATTAGAAGGCTGAAAGGACAAAAGACTGGAAGGTCGCCGCAAGTACGCAACTTTGCGTTGAATGGCGATTCTTGCGCTTTAAATCCGAAATCCCTCCGCATCTCCGAATCTCCGCACTCCGCACTCCGCACTCCGCACTCCGCAATCCGAACTCCCCATTCCGCATTCCGCATGCCTCCTCGCCTTGCCCGGCGTATTTCCCGCGACTACACTTGCCTCGCCGTCGGAAGGCAACGCGTTATCGAGACGCAATATCGGGAGGCGACATGATCGGAGGAGTTCTGGCCGGGCAGGCGATTGCGCAGGCCGGCGTAAAGTGCGTTTTCACCCTGTGCGGCGGGCACGTCGCGCCAATCTACATCGGCCTGCAAATGTCAGGCGTGCGCATCATCGACACGCGCCACGAGGCCGCCGCCGCGCACGCGGCCGACGCATGGGGCCGCCTCACCGGCGTGCCCGGATGCGCCATCGTCACCGCGGGCCCGGGCGTCACCAACGCCGTCACCGGCATCGCGAACGCCTACGAGGCCGAGAGCCCGATGGTCGTCATCGGCGGCAAGGTCGGCATGGCGCGCATGGATCAGGGCAGCCTCCAGGAGATGGATCAGATCTCGCTCGTCAAGTCGATCACGAAGTGGCAGGCGTGCGTTTACGACACGGCGCGCATTCCGGAATACCTGGCGCGCGCTTTCCACATCGCGAACACGGGGCGGCGCGGCCCGGTGTACATCGAGATCCCCATCGACAAGCTCCTCGAACAGGGCGAGCCCAAGCACGCCGGCCCGAGCCTTCTGGCGCCCGACCAGGAGCGCAGCGCGGGCGAACCGGCCGCCGTCGCCGCGGCGGCGGAACTGCTGGCCGGCGCGGAACGTCCGGTCATCGTCGGCGGCGCGTCGCTGCACTGGGACAACGCGTCCGCGTCGCTTGACCGCTTCGTGCGAAAGGCCGGCGTGCCGACGTATCTCAACGCGCTCGGGCGCGGCATGCTGCCGCACGATCACCCGATGTTCTATTCGCTGACGCGCAAGCCCGCGCTCTCGCGCGCGGATGTCGTGCTCCTGGTCGGCGCGGAGGCGGACTTCCGCCTGGGCTATGGCCGCGGCATCAACCCGGAGGCGACGATCATCCAGGTCGAGCCGGACGCGTCGAAAATCGGCTTCAACATCGCGCCGCAGCACGTCATCATCGGCGACGCCGCGCTCGTTCTCGACGCGCTCGCCGACGCCGTGGACGCGCCGAACGCCGCGCGCGAGGCGTGGTCGCGGGAATTGCGCGGCATGGAGGTCGTCGCGCGCGAGGAATTGATGGGCGAGATGACAAGCGACGTCTTCCCCGTCAATCCGCACCGCTTCGGCGCCGAGATCGCCAAGGTGATGGACGAAAATACCATCATCATCGGCGACGGCGGCAACATCGTGGCGACGACGAGCAAGTGCGTGCCGCTCAATGGCCCCCGCCAGTGGATGGACCCCGGCAAGTTCGGGTGCCTGGGCGTCGGGATGCCGTTCGCGCTCGCCGCGCAGGCCGCGTTCCCGGACAAGAAGGTGCTCGTCGTGTTCGGCGACGGGTCCGTCGGCTTCAACGGCTTCGAATACGACACGGCCGTGCGTCACGATCTGCCGATCGTCGGCATCGTCGGGAACGACGCCGCCTGGACGCAGATCCGCTGCGCGCAGATCGAGGCGGCGGGCGAGGAGTTCGCGGCCGCGTCGCTGCTCGCGCCGACGCACTACGGCGATTTCGTGAAGAGCCTGGGCGGCGAGGGATACCAGGTCGAATCCGCGGCCGACATTGCCCCGACGCTGCAAAAGGCGTTCGCGGCGAAAAAGCCCGCGCTCATCAACGTGCCGCTCGACGCGAAGCTGAACGGGCGCGGCGTGTCCTACGTCGCGGCGGGCTTGGCGTGATGGACGAGGTGGCGCGAGGCGGCAATCGGGCGGGTTATGGCCACTCGAACCTTTTCGCGCGGCGTGAATCGAACAGGTGCAAATGCCATCCGATCACGTCGGGCTTGGAGCAAACGAGATTGTCACCCTCAGCAATGATCTGATAACCCTTGTCATCAGGCTCACCTTCGCCGCAGAACTCGCCGGGATAGTTGCAAAGCGCCAGCAGGAAATTTTCGCCGACTGCCGCGATTTTTTCGTACGGGCACGGCAACTCCATGCCGCCCGCAATGCCGACCAATTTCGAGTCGTCCAACCGATAGAAGCGATTGGTTAACGGATTTACTTTTCGCCCGAAATAGAGCGCGCCATCCTTGCTCGAAAAAACGCGATCCGCCGTTTCGTTAGCGAGTGTCGTCCACGCATCGTCCGCGAATCGCAGAATCTTCTTGTCGGTCAAAATGACGAAGCCGCCATCGTGCGGGACGACGGCCGTTATCTTCTGAAAGGCGCCGTTCAACTCCGCGATAGTCGTCAGATTCGTTCCGTCATACTGAAAAATCTTCGAGTCGCTCCACATATACGGCGTACGGTCGAATCCGCTTTGAAATCCGCGGATTTTTTCGGCGATTGATACTTCCTCGAATTCCTGTGGAACGTATTGCACGAAGAAATTTTTCTCGTCACCAAATCTCAGGACGAAAGAATCCTCCGCGAATACGAGCAACCAATCGACGGGCGTATTGTATCCATCGAGTTCGGCAAATTTTTCCGATACAAAAGTCAGCGGATCCGTGCGATAGAATTTAATCTCATCCGCGCCTCCTACACTATAGATATACTCGCCAAAGCCGGTAGAGGCTAACAGACCATAATTTTCAAACGGTAGAGGATCATCCCACGCGCCGCCGTCCAGTACGCGAATATGGTTAGGAGCCGCAAGCCATCCCAAATACGTTCGCGGAAATTCCTCGTCTAATTCCGTATCGTCGTCGAAATCATCATCGAAATCGTCGTCATCGCCATCGTCGTCGTCATCGCCATCCTCGTCGTCATTGACATCCTCGTCGTCATTGACATCCTCGTCGCCTCGGTTACATGTGCTGCAAGACTGTATACAAAGCGCAACGATCGCCAACGCCACAAGCGAAACAATGTGCAAATAGTTTATGGATTTGTGCATTGCCAACCAGGAAATGGATAAGTAGGTGATCCGTCACGACGCGGACAGAATGTTGACGCTGGCGCGTCGCAGTTGTCGCCTATTGTGTAGGTTTCCGGATTAAAAAAACAGGATTGCCTCAGATAACCATGACCGTAAAGTGCATTGTAGATATCATTGTCATACTGTATATAAGGACAATTTTGAATCCCTTCGCACCATGCAAGCGAAAGATAGAACGAGGCATCCGATATCTTCCACGCGGCGGTATAGCAGGATTCGACTTCTTCCATATTCGCGATTGCATGATATACAGACTGATTGACAAATGGCTTGCCGTCCCCGGGGTTGCGATCGTCCACAGCAACACGGGCGTCCCAAAGCCCCTGAACCAAGCTCATGCACAAATCGTGGGTATCGTCCGGATTGCCAACCTGATTCGGCGATGGCGCGCGACAACAAAACCAGTTATCCTCGAAATCCCAATGATACTCATCATTGTAACAATGAAATTGCGCTGCCTCGAAATTATTTGGCGCAACGTCGGCCATTGAAGCACCCATAAATTTCGCCAAAGCCTCATTAAGTGCACGCCAGTCATTAGCGCAAAGGTCCGCTTCCTCCGCTTCGACCAAGCCTCGATCGGTCTCAGACCAAGAAACCCAATGATTATATTCGTGTTTCATAACGTGAGGCGGTCGAGAGCCTCCGGTTGTACCCCAATAATTGTACCCAATATCAAGAGCGATAACCGGCCAATCATCGTGCGCGGAATTTAAAGCCGACCCATATTCCATTGACCCGTCATTTGCCATGCCGCTGGCGTTAAAGTGCGGATTCGTGCCGTTTGGCCATCCAATTCGAGCAATGTGATGAACGACAACCGCCAATTCATGTTCTCCCTGGTTTTCCGATTGAAATCCCCAATCGACATACGCCTGAGCAGCATTACCAAGGTGGTAATACGTATTCCCAACGGCCGTTCGCCAGTCGTTATCGGCGTAGTTAAAATAGGGGTAGACACCCCCAGCGTTACTCTCGATCGTGTCGATTTCGTCATTTGCGAGAGTCAGGCGATCGTAGATTTTGAAATATTTGCCAAACGGAATCGTGTAGTAAAAAACTCCATTCCACCATTTCGCATCGACATACCATATCCAAAGATCGTCCGCAGTTCCGTTGTCATAGTCCGATTGCGTTTCGTAAGCGTTCACTTTCGCGCCGGTGTATTCCTCAACCTCCTCCTCTTCCGCGAAATCGACCTCGCCCGTATAGGCGTCGATTTGCGCAATATAGCCGCGTCCCCATACCCGCCAGACAAGACGGTCGTCTCGATGTCCTCGAATAAAGACGTCCGTTTTCGGCTTCCAATCCGCATCCGGAAAGTCGAAAAATTCAAAGAAATTTGAAATTGCCTCTTCGGCGGTTACCGTCGCGGGGGCGTAATCGGGCAGGTCAGGGACGGTTTCGTTGTAAACACCGCGCACGTTGCCCGATCGGCTGAATATCGCGGTGAACGATCCCCCGCTGACGCGATACCCGTCCTTGTACTGATAGAATTTGATCGACGGAATCGTCTTTTCGAACTGGCCGTCATTTTTACCACGCACGACCAGCGCTTCGATTTCGGCGTCTGAAAGGCCGAACAGGTCCATTTGCGCGTATGCAAATGATCGCGCCGCCGATTCCATGTCCTTGACGTCCGAATGACCCGTTTCGATTTCGACCTTCGCGACGCGCTCCGCGAAGCCGTATTTGCTCCACGTGACCTCGGCGCCCGGATTGTCGTTCTTTATTTCGTTCCACGCGTCTTCGGCGTAGATGTCCGGTTCAGGCGACGGGGGGGGCAGCAAAAGCGGTTCCCGGAAAAGACATCGCGAAAATGACGATAGCAAATAAGCCGCGCATTTTCTCCCCCTTTGAAATATCAATATCCCGCCTGTTAGGAACCATACGCTTCGTATTTGCGTCGTCAACAAAAAAATGTTGCGACTTGACCCGGGTCAAATTGGCGATCGCAAACGCGAGCAAAGCGATGATGGGATACCTGAAATCGTTCTTCACCGGCAATACGCCGCCGCACGGCGTCGCCCTGGTCCTCGTCCGCGACACGCAAGCCTGCGCCTATTGATTCGCAAGCGACGGTAAACGTAGAGTCGCGGGCGTGAAAGACGAAGCCGCTCGCAAAAACGTCGTCATGGCGAACCCGCCGGTGGGGCCGCACGTCGAGAGCTTTTTCGTGAAGCTCACCGACTCGTCGGCCGCGCGCGCCGTGTGGATCCGCTTCACGATCCTCATCCCGCAAACGCCCGCGCCGCCGGCGGTCAGCGTGTGGTTCACGCGCATCGTGCCGAACAACCCGCGCCGGTCGATTTCCATCCGCAACTCCGCGCCGCTGCACGAGGCGAAATTCACCTACGGGCAGGCGGGCCTGTCGATCGGCCCGTGCGTTTTTACTCCCGGCCACACGCACGGCAAGCTGAAGGACGCGTTCGGCAACGAGGTCGCGTGGGACCTTTCGTGGGACGCGGACGCGGGGTCGGTCGATCTTTTCCCGAAACCGTGGATGTACACCGCGCCGCTGCCCCGATCGAAGACGGCGGCTCCCGTGTTCGACGCGACCGCGAACGGGCACATCACCATGAACGGCGCGGCGCAGGATGTGGACGGCGTGCCGATGATGCAGGGCCACAACTGGGGCGCGAACCACGCGGCCGAGTGGGCGTGGGGGCACTGCACGGGCTTCGACGAGCACCCGGACACGGTGTTCGAGGGCCTGTCCGCGCGCGTCGAGATCGCCGGGCGCCTGACGCCGTTTCTCTCGTGCGCGGTGCTGCGTCACGAGGGCCGCGAGATCCGGTTCGACAGCTTAAAGACGCTTCTCGGCACGGACATGCACGCCGACCGGCATAGCTGGAGCTTCCGCTTCCGCAACAAGGAGGTCGAACTCTACGGCATGATGCTCGCGCACCGCCACGATTTTGCCGGCCTGTTCTACACGCGCCCCGACGGAACGCACCTCGTGTGCAAGAACTCGAACCTCGCGAACGTCAACATGGAGCTGACCGATGCGAAGACCGGCGACCGCATCGCCAAGTTTTCCACCGTGCGCCGCGCCATGCTGGAGCTTGTCGCCCGCGAGACGTGGTTTGACGTGTGCGTCTACGTGCCGGAGCTCTCGCTCGAAAACGAGCGCGGCGCGTTGTAGCCGCTAGCCGCGATTCGCCGGGAGCGCAGGCGTCCCCGCCTGCTTCGGATCGCGCCCTGGAAGGGCGCTCCTACAATCGCGTCGCCACCCCGGCGCGCTTCCAAATATCAGGCGCGCTCGCCGAGCCGAAACGGCGCCTCCCCGGGACCGCAGGTGTCCCCGCCTGCTTCGATCGCGCCCTGGAAGGGCGCTCCTACGTTCGCTTCGCCACCCCGGCGTGCTCCCAAATACCAAGCGCACTCGCCGAGCCGAATCGGCACCTCCCTGGGACCGCAGGTGTCCTCACCTGCTTCGACAGACTTACGCAATGACTGGCGCATACACTTTACCCGCGCACTCCGATGCTAACGCGCCTTCGTTTGCGGCTCGGACATCGCGCTCTCCGCCCGCGCGTTTTTCGCGTCGTTCTCCCGCATCGTCGCGAGCAGCTTCGGCGGGATCTCGCGGCACGCGCATACGACCGCGTGCTCGCGATGCCACGCGATGCGCTGTTCGGTGGTCGGGTTTTTCGGCATCGGGTGTTTCTTGTGCCATTCGGCGTTCATGCGTCACCTCGCAAGATGGGCGCGGCGTTTCCAATCGCATGATAAGCAGGTGAGGACACCTGCGGTCCCGGGGAGAGGCCGTCGCGGGAAAACGCGATCGAGGTTTTTCAGGTGTGTCGGGGAGATGCGATCGGGCATCGCATCATAAACGGGCGGGCCGCCCGCGGTCCAAGGTCAAAAGCAGGCGGGACGCCTGCGCTCCCGGGGGCGCCGCGGTCTTGCGGTTCAAATCGGTGCAATCCGTGGAATCTGTGGATCCAGTTACCCCGTCAGAAACGTCATCTTGATGATGATGAGCACCACCGCGCCCGCCGCGATCAAACAGGCGACGACGATGCCAAGCTGCATCTGACGGTTGCGCTGGTCGATCTCCGCTTGCGTTTCGATGCGGGGGATCGACGAAAGCACGGAGACGCCAAGCGCGTCCTCGATGTCTTCCGCGTTCTTGAAGCTGTCGTCGAAGTGCTCCGCGAGGAACACCGCCGTCATGCCGATCAGAAGCCCCAGAGCGAATCCGATGGCGACGATATACGGGCGGTTCGGCTTGAAGGGCTTGCCGGGCTGCTTGGCCGCGTCGATGACCTTGAACTGCTGGCCCTTGTTCTTCGTTTCCATCTCGGAGGAGCGTTTCGCCTCGGTCAGCTTCGAGAGGACGTCCTCATACGACGCGCGCGTCGTTTCGTAGTCGCGCGTGAGCATCGAAAGCTCCTGCTCGACCTTTGGCGTCATCTCGACCTTGCCCTGATACTTGTTGATCTGCCCATGCAGGCCGCCGACCTCCGCTTGCAGGCGGCGTGTGTCCGCTTCCGCCGCGGCGAGGCTCGCCTCGATCTGCCGCGTCATCGGGTTATCGACCTGTTGCCCGGAGCCGGAGTCCGACCGCATCTTGCCCTTCAGCGAATCGATCTGGCCTTTCTTGCGGATCACGTCCGGGTGCTCGTTCGTGTATTTCAACTGAAGCGCCGCAAGCTCCGCCTGCAATTGTTGCAAACGCATTTCGTAATCGACCATGCCCGAGCTTCCGCCCTGGCTGATCATCGACTTCTGGCGCAGGTTCGCGAGCTGGCTTGCGAGCTGGGCGCGGCGGTTTTGCGCGTCGCGCAGGAGATCCGAACTCGTCTGGAGCTGCGCTTGCAGGCGATCGATGGTCTGAAGGTTCGACTGCGTCTGCTCGGGCAAAGCCCCGATGTGGATCGCCTTGAACTTCTGGATCTTGTCCTCGGCCTCCTCAAGCTGCACTTTCAGTTCGTCGCGGCTCGATTCCAGGAACGTGACCGTGTCGGACGCCTGGCGCTCGCGCGACTCGGAGGTGCTTTCGATGAACAGGCTCCCGATCTTGTTGGTCACCTGCATGACGAGGTAGGGATCGGGGCCCTGGAAATACAGGGTGAACGCGTCCTTGCCCTCGACCCGAAGCTGGATGTTGTCGCGCATCAGCTCGACGATCTCCTCCATCGGCACGCCCTCGGCGACAAGCTCCGGATAGAGATTGTATTCGGCGATGACGCGCTCAAGCAGCGTGCGCGACATGAGCTGCTGCCGGATGGTGTTCATGTGCTTTTCGACGGAGAAGGTCACCGACGATTTGACGTACTCCTCGGGGACCTGCTGCGGCTCGACAAGGATGAGCGTGTACGCGCGGTAGATGTCCTTGAGGAAAACGCTGCCGACCGCCGTGACGGCGACCATGGTCACCACGGGCAGGATCAGGAGCCATTTCCGTTGCCAGAGAATCCGGAGATAGTCTTCCAGAGCGAAGGTCTTGTCTGCCAATTCCAGCGTCCCTTACGTCGTTGGCGTCAAAAGCGGGCCGATCATAGCACAAACCCGAAACCCGTCCGCAAGGACGGCCACAAGGCCGGATCGGCGATTCCACGATACGACACCGGCTGGCCGGGACGGGTTCGCGCCGCGTCGCCGGAAGACTTGACGGGCGTCATCGAACCGTCGTGTCGTTCCGCCCGCGCGATGTGCTAGGATTCGCCCATTCGCATCCGATATCGATTTCGGGACGTTCCGACGTAAATACGACAACGCATCGGCCTTCGGAGAGCTACCATGTCGTTTCGCCGTTTTCTTGCCGCGCTGATGATCGTCTGCGCGACGGCCTCGATATCCGCGTCGCAGTGGCTTGCGAAGGCGTCGCTTCCGGCGGCGCGCTGGGGCGGCGCGCTCGTTTCCAACGGGGAGTTCCTCTTCTACATCGGCGGCGGGATCGACGATATGCCGGTCGTCGAGGACGAAGTGTTCCGGTACGACCCGGATCTGAACACCTGGTCCACCCTCAATCCGATGCCCTTGGGCCTTGGCCAGATCGACGCGGAGCACATCGACGGGAAGATCTACGTTCCCGGCGGATATCGGGATATCGAGGACAACACGAACACGCTGTTCGTTTACGACGTCGCGCTCGATTCGTGGCTGACCGGAGCGCCGGTCCCGCACCCGGCCGGGCTCGAGGGATACGCGACCGCGGTCATCCAGGGCAAATTGTACCTGCTCGCCGGTTACGATTACGAGAACTTCGTCCAGGAAAACAAGATCTACGAATACGATCCACCGTCGAACACCTGGACGCTTCTTGGCGGTACGATGGACGCCACCGGCGGCTGGGAGGTCGCGGCCTGGGCGGGAGACGGGCGCCTGTTCGCCGCCGGCGGAAATAACGGGGGGCCGACCGCGGCCACCGAGACCTACGATTGGAACACTACCGCGTGGATCGACGCGATCGTGGAGGACATGCCCGCGGAGCGCGTCGCGTCCGCGGACGCCGCCTTTCGAACCGGCGCGGAAGATCTGCGTCTCATGAATATCGGCGGATACGCGAGCACGCCGGGGCTCGCCGAGAAAACCGTTTTTCTATACGAGGTCGAAAACGACACCTGGACGACCGGCGCCTCCCTGCCTTCCGAGATGGTCTTTGCCGAGGCCGATTGCCTGGACGGTTTCATCCACGTGGTCGGCGGCTCCGGCGCCGCGCAGGATGCGCCGCACGCGCTGCACTATGCCCTCGTGACGGGCGGGCTGTGCGTCGATCCGGACGCGACGACGACGACGAGCACGTCTCCCCCGACAACCACGACGACGATTCCCGGCGACGACGACGATTTCGACGACGACGATTTCGACGACGATCAAACCGACGACGACGCCGGCGAGCCTGACGAGGACGCGGATGACGACGGCGGTGGTCAATTCGACGACGACGTCGCCGACGACGAACCCACGCTGGATTCGACGGGGAGGGATCCGCAGGGCTGCTGCGGCTGCTGATTCCATCCGGCTTACCATTCTCGAGAAATTCCAACGCGTTCGGCCCGGCTGTGGTACGCTTTGCGCTTACGGGTGCGTCGAGAAAACAACAGGATGGAGGCAGGGGATGATTGTTCTACGACTGACGGTCGCGCTGTTTCTCGTTTTCGGTCTTGCCGGAACATCGGCGGCGCAGTGGACGGCAATGGAACCGCTGCCGTCCGCGCGGTGGGCCGGCGCTCTCGTTTCCGACGGGACCTATCTCTACTACATCGGCGGCGGTTTTGATTCGGCGGACGACGCAAAAGACGACGTGTTCCGCTACGATCCCGCTCAGGACACCTGGGACACCATGGCGTCGATGCCGGCGCCGGTCGGCCAGCTCGATGCCGCGTACATCGACGGGAAGATCTATGTCCCTGGGGGGTTTCTCGCCGACCAGGACAATACGAACGTTCTCTACATTTACGACATCGCCGGCGACACCTGGACGACGGGCGACCCCGTTCCGCACGCCAATGGACTCGAGGGATACGCGACGGCCGTGCTGGACGGCCAGATGTATCTGTTCGGCGGTTATGATTTCGAGCTTGGCAATTGGGAGGAGGCCGTTTACGTCTATTCGCCTGCCGGTGATACGTGGAACACGTTGCCCGGCATGTTGCAGGTTACGGGGGGCTGGGAGCTTGCGGCGTGGGCCGCGGAAGGAAATCTCTACGCCGCGGGCGGAAACAATCTCGTCTTCGCCACGGACACCAACGCGGCGGAAACGTACGATTGGGACGCCGACAACTGGTCCGACGTCGACATGGCGGACATGCCCGAGACGCGCGTCGCCTCGGCTTTTACCACCATCTATAACGACAATGGCGAACTGCAACTCGTCAACATGGGCGGGTATCAGTCGATCATCACGGACGCGGTCGCCGGGATCAACCCGGCGTTAACGGTCTTCGTTTACGATGTGGGCAGCGACTCCTGGGACGCGGGCCCGACGCTGCCCACCGAATACGTGTACGGCGAAGGCGAGTGCCTGAACGGCGTCGTCCACATCGTGGGCGGATCCGACGCGACGCAGGCCGCTCCGCACGCGCTGCACTACGCGTTCGATGTCGAAGGCGCGTGCGTCTGGCCGACGACCTCAACAACAACGACCACCACCACGACCACCACCACCACGATTCCCGGCGATGACGA
>JAIOHV010000061.1 GCA_019912885.1 bacterium | reverse complement strand
CCTCATCGTGGCGATCCCGTCCATGCTCGCGCACGCGCTCATCGAGAGCAGCACGACCAAGATCATCGACGAGATCGACGAATATTCCGTCAAGCTCATCAATCTGCTGACCACGCGGAACCGGGACAAGCGCCAGGCGTCCTAAGGACAGGCGCGAAAGACTAAGGAAAGACCGTGGCGGGACGACCAAGCCAACGCATACACGGGAAGTACGACAAGCGGGATCTGAACATCCTGCCCGTGCTGAACGTCTTTTGCATCCTGATTCCGTTCCTTTTGCTGTCCGCGTCATTCGTCTCGCTGACGATCGTGGATACGGCGCTGCCGGCTCGCGGCAAGCCGGATCAGGCGCAGGCGGAATCCTCGGCACCCGACAAGCCGAAGCTGACGCTCACCGTCTTCATTCGCGACGAAGGCTTCACGCTGGCCGGATACGGCGGCGTCCTGGACGTGGGCGACGCCCCCGCGGGCGAAGGAGACGCGAGTACGGCAAACCGTTTCGTCATCGAGAAAAAGAACGGCGAATACGACTGGGACAAGCTTTTGGGTAACCTCAAAAAGGTGAAGGAATCCTTCCCCCAGCACTACTCGATCATTCTGCTTCCGGACAACGAGATCTCGTACGGGACGATCGTGAAAGTCATGGACATCTCGAGGGAATACGAATCGACAACGCCGGACGGCGGACGGCAGCAGCACTGGCTGTTTCCGAGCCCGGTCCTGGCCTGGAGCGTGAAGTAAATGGCGTTTCCGGCTTCCAAGCGCAAGCGCATCGAGGGCCACCTGAAAAAGCCCGAACAGCTCCGGCTTACGAGCATGATCGACATGTTCACCATCCTGCTCGTGTTCCTGCTCAAGTCCTATTCGGCGGTCGAATTCAACGTCCAGATTTCCAAGGATCTGCATCTGCCGACCTCGATCAGCCAGAAACTGCCGGTGGAGACCGTCATCCTGACCGTCGCGCAGAACTCCGTGCTGGTCGATGGCGAGGTCGTCGCCAACGTGGATCAGGAATTCGAGATCGTGGGCGCCGAGCGCGACGCCATCGAACTGCCGACGCTGACCGCGGTTTTGAAGAACAAATACTCACGCTTTTCGCGCCAGGCCAAGGGCCGGGGCGAGGAATTTCGCGGCGATATCACGATTCAGGCCGACCAGGATATCCCATACAAACTCGTCAAGCGCGTCATCAAAAGCGCGGGCGACGCGGGCTTTGCGAACTTCAAACTGATGGCCTTCAAGGAAGAGCGGGCCGGATGACATCGCGAAACGTCAAACATGATAAAATTTCCAATGAAAACTGGCGTTCAGACCGGTCTCCGGCGGACGAGGTGAGGCGGTAGCCAAGGCATGGCCATTTCGATCCAGCGCAAAGCCATGAAGATCGGGCTCGTCCAGGACGGCAAGCTCGTCTCCGAGAGCGTTCTCCAGGACACCGACGTGGTGACGTTCGGCTCCGATCCGTCAAACACGATTACGGTGGCGGGAAAGAACGTTCCCAAAAGCCACAAGCTCATCACCCGCGCCGGTGACGAGTTCCGCCTGCATCCACTTGCCAACATGTCCGGCCGCGTCGCGGTCGATTCGGGCGCGAAGGATGTCGGCGAACTGGCCGGGAAAGATCTGCCCCTGGGCCAGGCCGGCAAGGGCACCGTCAATTTTGGCAAGACGACCGTCCTCTTTCAGGTCGTCGTTGCGCCGCCGCCTCCGCCGCTCACCGGGCTGCCGAAGGAATTTCGCCGCGGGATGATCCACAAGATCGAACCCGCTTTCGTCATCATCCTGATTTGTTCGGCGATCCTCCACATCGCGACGATCGCGTACCTCAATTCGCTGCCCGCCCAGGAGAGTCTTTCCGAGGACCGCGTCGCGCAGTTCCAGAACCGCATCGCGCAGATCGACATCACCGAAATTCCGCCGGAAGAGCCGCTCGAAGACAAGGCCCTCGAGGAAAAGAAGGAAGAGCCGAAAAAGGCCGGCGGCGAGAAAAAGGCCGAGCCCAAGGAGGCCCCTCCCGGCGATCCCGGCCCGCCGGCGGAAGAGCCGGTCGAGGATGTCGCCACCAAGGGTCTCATCGGCGTCATCACCGCGCTCAAGGAATCCGGCGGCGCCGTGGATGACATCATCAGCGGCGGAACGACCGACAGCGGTCTGGATACCGCGCTCTCCAAGATCGCGGGCGGTGTCGACGTCGCGTCCGGCGGCAAGGGCCTCGAACAACGCGGCGGCGGCAGTGGCGGCAACCTGACGGCAACGAGCGCCGGCAACCTCGGCACCGTCGGCGGCCCGCGTTCCGTCGACAGCGGCGAGAAAAAACTGGTCAAGGTGGCGCGGGTTTCGACGGGCGGCAGCAGCATGCCGTCGAACGTCGACGCGGGTTCGGTGCGCGGATACATCATGGGACGCATCGGCCTTGTCCGTAGCTGCTACGAGCGCGCCCTGAAACTCGATCCGACCCTGCAGGGAAAAGTCGGCGTCTCGTTCAACATCGGCGCCGACGGCGGCGTCACCAGTTGCTCCGTGGCGAGCAACACGATCTCGAATCAGTCGGTCGCGGATTGCGTTTGCCGTTCCGTGGGCCGTTTCCATTTCCCGGTGCCGCCCGAAGGCGGAGCCGCGACCGTCAACTACTCCTTCATCTTCACGCCCGCGGAATAGCGGGCATCGGGCGAAGTCGTCCGGGAGGGATGAACGATGGCTAGGCCTTTTTTGTTGCTGGCAACCTTGGCGCTCGTTGCCGCCTTCGGCGCGACGCAGCTTTTCGCCCAGGCGGTCGTCGAGGAAGAAAAGGCGGCCGTCGTTCAAACGGATAACTTCGTCAAGTTCCTCCGCGCGTCCGTCGCCGCGATGGACGCCGAGGAAAAGGACGCGCGCCAGAATCAGGACACGCTGCGCCTCAATTGCGTCGCACCGCGTCTTGCGGATTTGCGGCGCATCCTCGCGGACACGCTTGTCAATGCCAAGGCCCTTCGCCAGGCGGCGCTCGAACAGAATCCCGACAAGATCGAGTCGGAGTTCCTGAAGGTGCAAAAAGACAAGAAAGTCGCCGAGCAGCTCGTGCGGCTGGCGAACGAATGCTACAGCCGGATCGGCGCGGACGGTGGGTTCACCGAGTCGGTCGAGCGGTTCATGGGACGGAACATCAATCCGCTGGGTGCGGATTTTGGAGCGTTTGAACGGGTCGATATGCCCGAACCGCAGCCGCCGTTGTACGAGCCGTTGCCGGAAAGTCCGGCCACGCTTTAGCCGCTCGAAACGGCACGGGTTTCGTATTCTTTTTCAATCGGAAGCTTTTCCGGAGTGTTGATGAGGCGATTGTTTGCCCGGTCGATACCATGCGGCGTTTTTTGCGTGCTTTTCGCCGCGACGCTCGTTGGCGACGCCCATGCCTTTGAGGAATCCGAAGGCATGCGGTTCGGCGCCTTTTCGTTGCACCCGTCTGTCTACACGTCGATCCGCTACGTCGACAATATCTATTTCGTTCCCACGGATTACGAACCCGAAACCGAGGCGACGGTTCCCCAGGAAATCGAATCGGATTTCGTTTTCAATCTGCAACCGGCCCTGAACCTGCGCCTGCGCATCCCGCGTTTCACGCTCGAGGCCGGCTACCGGTTCTACAACGACTCGTATCTGGGCGACGACGATCCGAACAACGTCCATTCGCGCCTGGATGCGACAAACCACACCTTCACCGGCCTTCTCGACTACCAGTCCCCGCCGGGGATCTTCGTCAAGGGCGACGACACCTACGTCGTCCAGAAGGCGTTCGAGCAAAACGCGCAATACGTCGATCTCGTCCAGGGCGACCAAGAGCACAACGAAGCGCACGGCACGCTCGGCTACCGCTATGGCGAGGAGGAAAACCTCTACATCGCCGGCACCTACACGAACATCTGGGACCAATACGCCGAACCGTTCGAGTTGCTCAACCGCCGCGGCAATTTCGGCGACGGCGATCTGCGCCTCAAATTTTTCCCCAAGACCGCGCTCGTCCTGCAGGGCGGCGCCGGCGAATACGTCTATCCGGAAAATCCGGACGGCGACGCCACGGTTTATTACGGCATGGGTGGCGTGACGGGTCAGTTGACCCGCGTCTTGCGAATCATTCTCAAGGGCGGATACCACGTCAGCGACTACGCCGAAAACGACGACTACCAGGGCCCGATCGGCCAGGCCGAGCTCTCGGCGCTCTGGAGTGAGGATGCGCGCGTCGCCCTGGGCGTCCGGCGGCAGATCCTCGATTCGTCCACGACGAACTTCTACGTCTCCGACGAGGTCTACCTGCTCCTTTACCGCGTCTGGGGCCACCGCCTGGCCACCGAGGGATACGGCAGCTATCAGTCCAACGAATTCTCCGACCCGTTCGACCGGCACGAGGACTACATCCAACTACGCGCCGAATTGACGCTGCGTCTGATATACTGGCTCTACCTCGGAGGCGGCTACCAGTACGACACGCTCCAGTTCGATGACGGCGATACCGAAACCACCACCAATCGCAATATCTATTTCCTCAAGCTTCTCGCGAAGTTCTAGCTTGAAAGCCGTCTTCGCCGCCGTCGCCTTCGCCGCGATCGCCGCGGCCGCGTCGATAGCCCTCGCGGCCGGCTATGCGATCGGCCCGGGCGACGTGCTGGACATCAAGGTCTATGGCGAGGAGGACCTCAGCAAAAAATACGAAGTCGCCTCCGACGGCACCCTGCGTATGCCCTGGATCGGCGCCGTGCCGGTTTCCGGGCTGACGCCGCGCAACGTCGAGGCGCGCCTCGAGGAACTTTTCGGCGAGCGGCACCTCGTCGATCCGCAGATTTCGGTTGTCGTCGAACAATACCGATCCAAGAAATTCTACGTGCTGGGCCACGTCAAGACGCCGGGCGCCTATCCGCTCCGCGGCGAGACGCGTGTGCTCGACGCGCTTTCGATCGCCGGCGGCATTTCGCCCGACGGCGACAAGTCTTTCGCGTTGATCCGCGGCGGTAACGAGCTCGATACCGAGCAGGTCCGTTCCCTTCTGAACGAGGCCGGACACGAAAAGGACTTCGAGGATTTCACGCGCAAGACCGGAAAGGCGATCGATGTCGTGCGGATCGACGGCTATCGCCTGCTTGACCAGGGCGACCTGTCGCTGAATCTCACGCTCGAGCACGGTGACATCCTCTCCGTGCCGAAGGCGCGCTACGTCTATTTCGACGGCGAGGTCAAAAAGCCCGGGCCGGTTCCCTACGAGGAAGGCCTCACGCTGTTGCGGGGGATTTCGCTGGCCGGCGGCGTCACGACCTCCGCCGGAAACAAGGTCATCGTCACGCGCGATGACGACGGGAAAAATCTGACGATCAGCCTCAATCTGAAAAAATTGTCCAGGAACACGAAGGCCGACTTCACGTTGCTGCCCGACGACATTGTGAAGGTCAAGCGCAGCCTGTTTTAACGGAGACGCGATTGGCTCGATTGCGACATCGCGGCGGTTTCGATCCGCGGGAGTACGGCAAGGTCCTTGTCAAGCGCCGGTGGACCGTCGTCACGTTCTTCTTCATCGTGCTCACGCTGATCACGCTCGGCACGTTCATGCAGGCGCCGGTCTACCGCTCGACGGCGCTCGTGCAAATTCTTCCCGAGGCGCCGAACGTCGTCGAATTCAAGGAGGTCGTGGCTCTTGGCTCGCGCAACTACTGGGCACTGAAGGAATACTACGAGACGCAGTTCCGCATCATCCGCTCGCGCCAGGTCACGGCCGAGGTGATCGATCGCCTGAGCCTTGCCGAGGTCGATCCGTATCGCACCGCGAAGGACGCCCCCGCGACGCTCGCCGACCAGATCGACGTCGAGCCGATCAAGAACTCGCAGCTCGTCGCGATCCACGCCGAGTCGACCAATCCCGAACTCGCGATGAAGATCGCGAACGCGGTTGCCGAGGTCTACCAGCGGCAGAATCTCGAAAGCAAGCGCGTCACCTCGCGGGATGCTCTCGACTGGCTCTCCGGCGAGTCCCACACCATGCGCGAGCGGCTCGAGGAAAGCGAAAAGCGCATGCAGAACTACATGGAGAACGCGCAGGTCTTTTCGTTCGAGGAACGCTTCAATATCGCCCTGCGCAATCTAGCGAAATTCTCCGAGGCCGCCGCGGAGGCGCGCCAGCACCGCATTGAAACCGAGGCGCTCTATAACAAGTACCGCGAGATGGCCAACGCAGGCGAGGGCGACATGATCCCCGCGGTCATGGAAAACAAGCTCGTCCAGGAACTGAAGTCCGAACTCGTCATCATGGAGAAGGACCTCGCGGAACTGAAATCGAAATACAAGGAAGGCCATCCCCAGGTTCAGGCGCTTTTGCAGCAGATCGGCGTGATCGAAAGCGAGATCGGCGGCGAAATCAAGAACACGCTTGGATCCATCAAGGCCGAGTTGATTATCGCCCAAAGGCGCGAAAAGGAGATGGACCTCGCCGTCATCGAGGCCCGGGCCGAGGCGCAGGAGGTCAGCGAAAAGGAGATCCAGTTCAAGGCGCTGCAGCGCGACGCCAAGGCCAATCAGCTCGTCTTCGACGAGCTGCAAAAGCGCGCGAAGGAAACGGAGATCACGCGCAATCTCGCGGCGAACAACATCTCCATCGTCGAGCAGGCGCGCCTGCCCGAGCACCACATTCGCCCGCGTCGCAAGATGAACGTCATGCTCGGAGCGCTGCTCGGTATCCTCGGCGGCGTCGGTCTCGCGTTTTTCATGGAGTACGTGGACAACACGATCAAGACGCAGATCGACATCGAAAACCTCACGGACGTGCCGTTTCTCGGCATCATCCCGAGCTTTCAGTCCGACGACGACGAGATTCCGCCCGACGATCTTTACAGCCACCACAACCCGAAATCGAGCATCACCGAGTCGTGCCGCGCGATACGCACGAACATCATCTACAGCTCGCCGGGCCGCGAACTGCGCAGCCTGCTCGTCACGAGCGCCGGACCGCAGGAAGGCAAATCGACGACCGTCATCAACATGGGCATCATTTTCGCGCAGGGCGGACGGCGCGTCTGCCTGGTCGATTCCGACCTCCGCCGCCCGCGCCTGCATAAGGCCTTCGGCGTCGATCGCGATCAGGGGCTGACCAACTACGTCATGGGTGAAATCCCGCTCGAGGACGCGGTGACGCAAACCGAAATCCCGAATCTTTTCATCGTGCCGTCCGGGCCGATACCGCCGAATCCTTCCGAATTGCTCGGCAGCGAGCGCATGGACGCGATCATCGAGGAGTTGCGCGGGCGATTCGACATGCTGATCTTCGATTCGCCGCCGGTGGTCGCCGTAACGGACGCCGCGGTGCTTTCGAAGCGCGTCGACGGCGTCATGCTCGTCGTCAAGGCCGGCAAGACGACCACCGACATGTTCGATCGCGCGCTGCGTCAGATGGAGGACGTCAAGGCGCACATCGTCGGATCGGTCCTCAACGATTTCAATCTGCGCGGCGAGGGTTATCGCTACTATTATTACTATCACTACTACCGCAGCGACGACGGAACGACGCCCGATCGCCGGCGCAAGAAGCGAAACCTCGGCGAAGATCGCAAGTCGGCCTGAGGCCGCCATGCGCAGCTTCGGCGCCGAACGGCTGTCCGCATCGGTCGAAATCCTGCTGCTTGGCCTTTTGATCTATCTGCCGATCGCGCTTGGCGGCGTCGCGGCCGCGCATCGCGCGCCCGCGTTCGTTCTCGCCGCGATTCTCGCCGTTCTTGCCGTTATCGAAGCGCGCGCGCGGATCGGCCGGGGCGATACGCGCATCCTCGAGCGGCTGCGCGATGCGCGGCCCGCGTTTTACGCCGGCGCGGCCTTTCTGGCCGTTGGCGCCGTGCAGCTTCTTCCGCTGCCCCGAGCCCTGGCGCGATGGCTCGCCTTTGACGGCCGCATCGTCCCCGGCGCTTTCATGCCAATGCACCCCGCGCCGGAGATCGGCCTGCGCCACTTGCTGACGTGGATGATCGCGATGCTTGTCTTCGCCACGATCGTTCTTCTCTACGAACGCCAAACGCAGATCGTTCGGCTCACGCGAACGCTCGCGGCCGTCGGTGTCGGCGAGGCGCTCTACGGCCTTATCGAGTGGATGAGCGGACATCAGCACATCTTCGCGTGGGCGAAGACCTCCTACACCGACGTCGCGACCGGCACCTTCGTCAATCGCAACCATTACGCGGCCTATCTGGCGATGGCGCTTGGCCTTGTCGCCGGCGCGATGCTCTTTGAGTTTTCGCGGCGCCGCGAACTCCGGCGCGAGGACGCGGGCGCGATCGAACGTCTCGGCTTTCTCGCATTCGCCGCGGTCGTCATGCTCGGAGCGATGGTGGCAAGCGCGTCACGCGCGGCTCTTGCGTCGCTGATTTTTGCTCTGGCTCTTGCGGGCATCACACAATTTCGCGGCAAGAATCGCCGTGCGTATTTCGCCGTTCTCGCGGGCGTGGCGCTCGTGGCGGTCC
>JAIOHV010000060.1 GCA_019912885.1 bacterium | reverse complement strand
CCAGGAGGTGCAACGCACCGAGGGTGGTCGCCATCGGCTCCGGGCCGGCCATCGGCGATCCATAGCCCCATTCGTCGTGAAGAAGGTCGCGCACGGGCACGAAATGGCGCCGGAAGTCGTAGTCGCCGCCGAGCAGGTTTTCGTCGGCGCGGACAAGGCCCTTCTCGAAAAGCGCCGGCGCCCAGAACGCCGCGCCCATCGCGACGCCGAGCGCAAGCGCGGTCAAGGTTCGGCGGCGCGCGGTGCGGCCGTCGCCGGCGACGAGACCGGCCAGGAAGATGACCGGCACGCCCAGCAGCGCGGCGATGTTGTGCGCGTAAAGCAGCAAGGCCGTCGCCGCGCCCGCGCGCGTGGCGTCGTGCGTCTGCCCGGTGCGGGCCGCGCGGATGGTGAAGGCGAGCGCGAGCGCCAAAAGCGCCATCCCCCAAAGCTCCGCGAGCGCGCCGCGCACGTAGAGATCGAGAAGGAAATACGGCGACAGCAGCAAAAGCGCCGCTCCGGCGACGCCCGACGCGGTGTCCCACAATTCGCGCGCCAGGCGATTGGCGGCGATGGCCGCCACGATGACGCCGAGGAAATACGAGCCCTTGATCGCGCCGAGCGCG
Organism: bacterium; assembly: GCA_019912885.1. Lineage (NCBI taxonomy): Bacteria > bacterium. The sequence goes on along the minus strand of JAIOHV010000060.1, from coordinate 1,553 downwards.
GAGACGCCCAGAAGCGAGAACAACTCGCCGATCAGGTACGCCAGCGGCGCGTAGAAATTGAAGATGGGCGAGCCGCGCCCGAAGTAGAAATCCGCGGCCCAGCGCGGATAGACCTGCCCTTCCTCGTAGGCGGCGTCCATCGCCATCTGGCGGATGAGGTCGATGTGCGTCGAATGGCCGTAATGCAGGACGGGGAAAAGGACATCCCACGCCACGAAAGCGCCGAGCAGGGTCGCGCCCGCCGCGCCAAGCAGCGCCGGCCGGACCGCTTTGCCGCCCGCGATCGAGAATGTCATGTCGGCCATCGATGCATCGTCGCCGGGGCGGCGTTTGTGTCAAGCGCGGCGGAGGCGGATGTCGAATGGGGCGGGGCCGACCGCGCACTCCGCTTCGCTGCGTTTGCGGCCCTGACATCACAAGCCCTGACGGCGCAAGGCTGTGGCGGGGCGGGGGCGACCGCGCACTCCGTCCCGCTCGGAGCGGGACTGCGTTTGCGGCACTGACATCGCCGTTTGCGGCACTGACATCACAGGCCCTGACATCGCGCGATTCGTCCGCGCCGTCACCGCGGATCCGCAAACCCCGATCGTCGCTTGACTTGCCCCGGCATCCTTCTTACCGTCATCCGTCCCGCGCGCGGGGCGCGGTTTTTTTTGGTCTTTTCGAGGCGGATTTTTCATGTACGCGGAGTATTTCGGGCTCAAAAAACTCCCTTTTTCGATCACGCCCGACCCCAATTTTGTCTACATGTCGTCGAGCCATCGGATGGCGATGGCGCAGCTTCTTTACGGCGTCCAGGAGCGCAAGCCGCTGATGGTCGTGACGGGCGAAGTGGGAAGCGGCAAGACGACGATGATCTTCACGCTCCTGTCCCAGATCGATAAGGACGCGGCGGTTTCGATCGTCTTCGACACGCAGGTGGACCCGCACAGCCTGTACCGCTACATGTTCGCGGATTTCAAGATCTCCGAGAGGCCGGCCGACCGCGCCGAGGCGACGATCATCCTGCGGGAGCATCTGAACGAGCGCATGCGCCGCAACCTGCGGACGATCCTGATCCTGGACGAGGCGCACAACCTGTCGCACGAGATCCTGAACGAGGTCGTCTTCCTGACGAATATGGAGACGCGGCAGAGCAAGCTGTTGCAGATCATCCTGGTGGGGCAGCCGGAGCTGAACGGCATCCTCGGCACGCAGGAGTTCCGGCAGCTTCGCCAGCGCATCAGCCTTCGCACCGAGATCAAGGCGCTGTCTTACGAGGACACGCGCAACTACATCGTTCACCGCCTTCGCGAGGCGGGCTCGCCGAGACCGGAGGCGACGTTTTCCGACGAGGCCCTGGCGCAGGTTTTCCGCACGACCATCGGCCTGCCGCGTCTGATCAACACGCTTTGCGACAACGCCATGCTGACGACGTGCGCGCGGCAGCTCAAGACGGTCGAGGCGGACGTCATCAAGGAAACCGCCAGGGACATGGAGATTCCCTCCGTGCCCAAGCCCGCGCCCGTGGAACATACGCCCGCGCCCGGGGCGCCGGCGCACGCGACGGCGCC
>JAIOHV010000059.1 GCA_019912885.1 bacterium | reverse complement strand
GTCCTCGCGCCGGCGTGCGTGCGAAACGAATTCGGGTTTCTGGAAGGGCGCGCCGCCTCCCGCGCGACCGCCCTTTGCGGGCGCGACGCCGTGCAGGTGCTCCCCGCGGACGGCGCCGCGTGGGATCTCGATACGCTGGCCGCCCGGCTTGCCAACGTGGGCGAGGTGAAACGGCGCGGCATCTACCTGGAGGCGCGCGTCGAGGATTTCACGCTTCTTGTCTTTCCCGACGCGCGCGTCATCGTTCGCGGCACGGGCGACGAAGGCCGCGCGCGTTCCGTGGTGGCGCGGTTTCTGGGGGCGTAAGGCGCGGGCCATACCCCCCCAGTGCCCGTGCCCGTGCCCGTGCCCGTGCCCGTGCCCGACGTTGCGATGGACATAATGGACATGATGGACCGAATGGACGGGCGACACACTTTTGACCGAGTTTGCGAGGTCCAAGGTGTGGGCATCTTCCCGAAAATCCCTTCGTGCCCTTTGAGCTTTTGTGTTGAATTGCGATTCCTGCGATTCATGCCGCTTTCCGCTCCCGTTCGTGCCGAATCGCGCATGCTCCTTGATTTTCGGTTGCCACCGGCGCGGGGCGGTGCTTACTATTGGGCCGGGCCGCCGGCATCGGCAAATTCGAACATCCTTGTCCGGGGCGGCGGCGTGCGTTTCTGACACCGGGAAGGGGCATCCGATGACGCCAGGTGTGCGTTCCGATCCGTCGGAGGTCTTGATCAAGGAAGAGCTTTTGAAGCTCCTGCGCCTGCTCGATCGGCTCGACATGCCCGGACGCACGCCGTCCACCGTGCCGGTCGATGTATGGTTGACCGATCACACCATCGTCGTGCGTTTCGAGCTGCCGGGCGTCGATCCGAAAAGCGTGTCGCTCGAATACGGCGCGACGCGATTTGACCTGACCGCGGTGAAGCCGCCGTTGAAGCTTCCGAAGAACGCGACGTACGTCGTGGCCGAGCGCCACGTCGGGCCCGTGCGCCAGGCGGTGGAACTGCCGGCCGCCGTGGATCATTCGGGCGTGAAGGCGGTGCTTGCGGACGGCGTGCTGACCGTGACCTGCCGTCGCGTGACGGAACGGCGCGGCCAGCGTCGAACGATTTCGCTTACGAAACCATAGGGGACGCTTATGACGGAAGAAGAGACGATCGTCATCCCGAACGAGTTGCCGGTCCTGGCGCTCCGGGACGTCGTCGTATTCCCGTACATGATCATTCCGCTTGTCGTGGGACGCGACATCTCGAACGCGGCGATCGACGCGGCGATGGCGGGTGAACGCATGGTCGCGGTCATCACGCAAAAGGACATGGACATCGAGGAGCCGCGCGGCGAGGATCTCTTCACCGTCGGCACCGCGTGCACGATCATGCGCATGGTGAAGCTCACCGAGGAGCGCGTGAAGGTTCTGGTGCAGGGCGTCGCGAAGGTGCGCACGAAGAAGTTCAAGCAAGAGCGCCCGTTCCTGCGCGCGACGGTGGAGATCATCCAGGAGCCCGAGGCGCCCGACGAGACGATCGAGAACGAGGCGAATCAGCGCGCGGTCGTCGAGGGCCTGCAAAAGATCTCGCAGATGGGCAAGTCGATCCCCAACGAGGTCGTCGAGCTGGCGGAAACCGTGGACGATCCCGGACGCCTAGCCGACATCGTGGCGAGCAACCTCAGCCTCAAGATCGCCCAGGCGCAGGAGGTGCTCGAGACGGTCGATCCTCAAAAGCGGCTCGAACTCGTGCGCGAACATCTGGCGCGCGAGCTGGCGCTTCTGGAGGCGCAGGCGAAAATCGAGACGATGGCCAAGGAGGGCATCCACAAAAGCCAGCGCGAGTATTACCTGCGCGAGCAGATGAAGGCGATCCGCAAGGAGCTCGGCGAGACCGACGACCGCGACGAGGAAATGGATCTGCTGCGCGAAAAAATCGAGAAGGCCAAGATGCCCAAGGCCGTCGCGGCGGAGGCGGATAAGCAGCTCAAGCGATTGTCCCGCCTGCACGGCGACTCCGCGGAGGCGGGTGTCGTACGCACGTATCTCGATTGGCTTGTCGAGCTGCCGTGGACGGCCAAGACGCGCGACAAGCTCGATCTCAAACAGGCGCACGCCGTCCTGGACGAGGATCACTTCGGCCTGGAGAAGGTGAAGGAACGCATCCTCGAATTTCTGGCCGTCGCGAAGATGCGCGGCACCGTGAAGGGATCGATCCTCTGCTTTGTCGGCCCGCCGGGCGTCGGGAAGACGTCGCTTGGCCGCTCGATCGCCCGGTCCATGGGACGCAAGTTCATCCGTGTCTCGCTGGGCGGCGTGCGCGACGAGGCCGAGATCCGCGGCCACCGGCGCACCTACGTCGGCGCCATGCCCGGCAAGATCCTCATGGGCATGAAACAGGCCGGTTCGAACAACCCCGTTTTCATGCTCGACGAGATCGACAAGCTCGGCGCCGACTTCCGCGGCGACCCCGCCTCGGCGCTGCTCGAGGTGCTCGATCCGGAGCAGAACGACCATTTCACCGATCATTACATGGGCGTGCCATTCGATCTTTCGCGCGTGTTGTTCATCGCGACGGCGAACACCGAGCACCCCATCCCGCAGGCGCTGCACGACCGCATGGAGATGATCCGCATCCCCGGCTACACGTCGCAGGAAAAGGTCAACATCGCCGAGCGCTACCTCATCCCGAAGCAGCTCGACGCGACCGGGCTGACGGGAGAGCAGATTGATTTCCCCAGCCGCGCGGTGATGAAGGTCGTCGAGGGGTACACGCGCGAGGCCGGCGTGCGCACGCTCGAACGCACCATCGGCTCGCTATGCCGAAAGGTCGCGCGGCGCATCGGCGAGGGCAAGGCGGAGCACATCGCGGTGACGCCCGGACAGGTCGAAAAACTGCTCGGCCCGCCGGAGTACCGGCACGAGGAAGACGAGGCGCCGGGGCTGCGCGTCGGCCTGGCGACGGGCCTTGCGTGGACGCCCGTCGGCGGCGAAATCCTGCACATCGAGGCGCAGGCCACGCCGGGGCGCGGCGCGCTGACGCTGACGGGGCATCTGGGCGAGGTGATGCGCGAGTCCGCGCAGGCGGCGGTGACGTACGCCCGCGCGCACGCGAAGGAAATCGGCCTTGTCCCCGATTTCTTCTCGACGCACGACATTCACGTCCACGTGCCCGCGGGCGCCATTCCCAAGGACGGCCCGTCCGCCGGCATCGCGATGGTGACCGCGCTCGTTTCGACGCTCACCGGAATTCCGTCGAAGGCGGAAACGGGGATGACCGGCGAAATCACGCTGCGCGGGCGCGTCATGCCGATCGGCGGCCTGCGCGAAAAACTGCTCGGCGCTCACCGCGCGGGGCTGCGCGTTGTCGTCGCGCCGGCGGGCAACGAAAAGGACTATCGCGATCTCGCGCCGGAGGTCCGGCGCAAGGTGAAGGTGCACTTCGTGAAGGATATCGACGAGGTGCTCGATCTGGTGCTCGAACGTTCGTTCCGCAAGGCGGCGGCGGCCCGTGCGCGCAAGTCGGGAAATGGCGCCACGAAAAAGCGCGCCCAAAAAGCGAAGCCGGCGACAAGGCGGCAAGGCGCGAAACCGGTCGTCAAGGCGACCCGAACCGCGAAGACAAACGGGCGCGGCCGGGCGAAAGGCAAGGGTAACGGCGGCGAACCAAAACGCCCCGCCGCGAAAAACAATCGCCGCAAACCGCGCACGCCCGCCGAGCGCCGCCCGGAGCCGTGAGCCGCGCCGTCCCCACGCATTGCACCCGCCCCAAAGAATCGTTAAAAGGAACGCGCTCTCACGCCGGGCCGCGGCGCGGAGCGTTTTTCTTCTCCGAGTCCCCATCGTCTAGAGGCCTAGGACGCCGGCCTTTCACGCCGGTAACACGGGTTCGACTCCCGTTGGGGACGTTTTGCCGCGCCGCGCCACGCCCTCCGGCGGCGTTACCCCACCGAAACGATAAAAATTATCGTCGCGTTCCTTATCCGGTTGGCCGATACGCCGGACGAAGGGAACGACCGTCATGGACGACAGGTTGCATCGCGGATTTGTCGCAGAGGCCGGCGCCGGCGCGGTGGCCGCGGTCGCGCGCGACCCGTCCGACCGGCCGATGGCGGCCGCAAGCGTCAGAAAGCGCGTCTGGCAGATCATCACGGTCGCGCGGGCGGACGATCGTGCAAGCCGCCTGTTCGACCTTTTCATCATCGTCCTCATCGTCCTGAATCTCGCCGCGGTCATTCTCGAAACCGTGCCGTGGATCTATGCCGCGTCGCCGCTGTTTTTCGACGCGTTCGACGCGTTTTCCGTCGCGATTTTCTCGCTCGAATATCTCGCGCGGCTGTGGGCCTGCACCGTCGAGGAGCGCTACCGCCGCCCGTTCGTCGGACGGTTGAAGTTCGCCGTCTCGCCGATGATGCTCATCGACCTGCTCGCCGTCGCGCCGTTCTACGCCGCGTTGATGGGGGACTTCCGCGCGGTGCGTGCGCTGCGCCTGTTCCGGCTGTTCCGCGTCCTGAAATTCGCGCGCTACTCGAAAGCCATCCGCACCTTCGCAAACGTGGCGCGGGCCAAGCGCGAGGAACTTTTCGTCGCGCTTTTCATCATGGTGGTCGCGATCATCCTGTCCTCCGCGCTGATGCACCACCTCGAGCACGAATTCCAGCCCGACTCGTTCGGCTCCATTCCGGACGCGATGTGGTGGGCGGCCTCGACGTTGACGACCGTCGGATACGGCGACGTGCACCCCATGACGCCGCTTGGCAAGCTGCTCGGCTCGATGATCGCGATCATCGGCATCGGCCTGTTTGCCCTGCCGGCGGGCATCCTTGGATCGGGATTTCTCGAGGAGATGCAGCGCCATCGCCCGCGCACGAATTTCTGCCCGCATTGCGGGGGGGACATTCACCGGCACGGTTGAACGTGGATGCTTTACGCCGCTTGGGCCGGCCGCGCCTCTTTCAAACCCAACGCCAGCACAAGCGCGGCGATGATCGCGAACGTGGCGCCGAGCCCAAGGGCGGCGGGTGCGCCATACGCCTTCCAGAGGTAACCCGCCACGACGGACGCCGGCAGCGCGGCAACGCCGACGGACAGGTGGTAGAGCCCGAATCCCAGGCCGTGCCGCCGCGAAGGAACGAGATCCGCGGCCATCGCGCGCTCCGGCCCTTCGGTCAGCCCGTAGAACAGGCCGTAGAAAATAAAAAGCGGCCACATCTGCCAGGCCGCGTTCGCGGCGGCGAAACCGGCGTACGCAATCGCGTAAACGCCCCAGCCGGCAAGGATCGCCTTGCGTCGCCCGATACGATCGGAAAGCGTGCCGCCCGGCGTGGCAAACGCCGTCTTCGACAGATGCAAAACGATCCACAAAACCGGCGCGTAAGCCACCGGCACGCCGAGTTCCTGCGCGTGCAGCAAGAGAAAAACGTCCGTCGAGTTGCCGAGCGTGAATAGCACCATCGCGGCGAGAAACACGCCGAAGCGGCGGCGGTCGAAATCGTCGGAAGAACCATCCGGGGTCGCGGAATTTGAATGCGCGTTCGAATCGCCCGCGATTTTCGCGTCCGCTTCGGGCGCCGCGTTAGCCGCCCGTTTCTCGCGTACGCGAAACGCAATGAACAACACGGCGATCGCGCCGGGAATCGCCGAGAGGAAAAACACGGTGCGGACATCGAACGCGAACACGGAGAGCAACACGAACGCGAGCGCCGGACCCACGACCGCGCCGGCGTGGTCCATCGCGCGATGAAACCCGAACGCGCGCCCGCGGTCGCGCGTGTCGACCGAGGCGGCCAGCAGCGCGTCTCGCGGCGCGCTGCGCACGCCCTTTCCGGCGCGGTCGGTCGAACGAAGCGCCACGACGTGCCAACCGGCCTGCGCGAGACCCATCGCGGGGCGCACGATGTTGGAAAGCAGATAACCGGCGACCGCGAGCGGCTTCCGGCGACGCACGCGATCCGACCACCGGCCCGATGCGTACTTGAGCAACGACGCGACCGTCTCCGCGAAGCCTTCCATGATGCCGAGCACGTGCGGACCGAGCCCGAGCGTGCCGGTCACGAACGCGGGCAGCAGCGGAAGAATCATCTCGCTCGCGGCGTCGTTGAAAAAGCTGACGAGCCCGAGCGATTTGACCTGTTTGGGAAGAGGGCGATTCGCCACGGCGCGATATTACAGACGAACGCCAATTTTGAGGAACCGTCCGCGGATCAAATACACGTCGTTTCTTGTGGGGCGCGAATGCGCTAAATAGGGAGCGCGTTCGCGCAAACGGCCCTCGAATAAAATCAGCGGTAGGGAGGCAAGCGATGGCGGAGGATCTTCGGGCGACGTACAAAGCCCTGCTCGACGACTCGCGGCAGATTTCGGACCTCGGGCGCATCATGGGACTTCTGGGCTGGGACCAGGAGACGTACATGCCGGCCAAGGGCGTGGAAGCCAAATCGCGGCAGCTTGCGCTGTTGGCGGGCATCGTCCACCGGCGCAACACGGCCGAAAAACGCGGCGCGTGGATCGCGCGATTGACCGAACACGAGGACGAGTTGTCGCCCGACGAAAAGGCCGTGCTGCGCGAGACGCGGCGCGCCTTCGAGCGCATGACCAAACTGCCCGCCGAACTCGTCGAGGAAGAATCGCGCACCTGTTCGCTCGCGCACCAGGACTGGATTCGCGCGCGGCACGAGTCGGACTTTTCGGTCTTCGCCGACTGGCTCGAGAAGATCGTCTCGATCAAAAAGCGCATCGCCGGCCACTGGGGGTATCCGAACGAGCCCTACGACGCGATGCTCGACGACTACGAGCCGGGCGCGACGGCGGAATCGACCGGCGAGGTGCTCGCGGGCCTGCGCGCGAAGCTCGTTCCGTGGGTGCGCAAGTTCGCCGATTCGGGGCGGGCGCCGCGCATCGATTTTCTGTCGCAACGATTCCCGGTCGCGTCGCAAACGCGCCTTGCGAAATTTGCGATGACCGCGATCGGCTTTGACCCGGAAGCCGGGCGCCTCGATATCTCCGCGCATCCGTTTTGCAGCGGCACCGGCGGCGACGTGCGCCTGACGACGCGTTATTACGAGGACCAGCCGTTCGCGTCGCTGTACGGCGTCATCCACGAGGCGGGCCACGGGCTGTATGAGCAGAACCTCGCTCGCGAGCACGAGGGCACGCCGCTTGGCGAAAGCTCGTCGATGTCGATCCACGAGTCGCAGTCGCGCCTGTGGGAGAACGTCGTCGGCCGCTCGCGCGCCTTCCTCGCGTTCATGGAGCCGACGCTGCGCGCCGAATACAAGGAGCAGCTTGCGGGCGTGTCGCTCGACGATCTCTACTTCGCGGTCAACCGCGTGGAGCCCTCGCTCATCCGCGTCGAGGCCGACGAGGTCACCTACGGCCTGCACATCATTTTGCGCTTCGAGATCGAGCGCGATCTGCTTTCCGGCAAGCTCGCGGTGAAGGATCTTCCCGCCGCGTGGAACGCGAAGATGCAGGAGTTTCTCGGCGTGACGCCGCAAAACGACGCGCTCGGATGCCTTCAGGACGTGCACTGGTCGCTCGGCATGTTCGGATATTTTCCAAGCTACCTTCTCGGCAGCCTGAACGCGGCGCAACTCTACGCGAAAGCGCGCACCGATGTGCCGGGAATCGATGAAGGTTTCGCCGAAGGCCGGTTCGCCCCGCTGCTGGCCTGGCTGCGCGAAAACGTGCACACGCACGGCCGCCGCTACCTGCCCGCGGACCTCATCGAGCATGTCACCGGCCGCCCGCCGTCGCCGGACGATTTCATGGCGTATGTCGCCGAGAAATACGGCGCGCTGTACGGGGTGAGCGCGTAGGGGACGCGCAGGGGTCTATCCGCAGATTTCGCAGATTACGCAGATTCAAGTATTTGTTCTTGCCGGAATTGACCCCACGCGACGGCAGTGACTTTCTCGACCAGCATGACACTGCCGTCGCTCGATGTTTGACGAACGCCGTCGTGCGTTTTCCCATCTGCGAAATCTGCGTAATCTGCGGACAAACAAAACCGGACGAATTAGCGCCCATGCCGACTTACGAACTCGACAGGACGAAACGCGACCCGAGAACCTACGCCATCATTGGCGCGGCGATGGAGGTGCACTCGATTTTGGGATGCGGATTTCTCGAACCGGTCTCGCTTCGCGAGAACCCGGCCATCGCTTCCGGAGTCGGCTCAAAACTTCGGCGAGCCCTGAAACACCGACGGGAAATTCATGCCATCTGCGTAATCGGCGTAATCTGCGGATAAACAAAATCGAAAAAAAGCCCGGCGCTTTCGCGCCGGGCTTTCGCTTAGCGATCGGTATCTTACTTGACGATGTTCAGGTTGCGCTCGACGCGCTGGTTCGCGCGGAGCTTCAGCGCGCTCTTGTCGATCCCCTGAAAGCGGAAGGTGCGGTGACCTTCGTGGAATCCGACGCTGCCGCCCATGAGGTCGGAGCGGTCGAAGTACTGCGAAGCAACCTGCGTCACCTCGTCATTCGAGGCCTTGCTGATCGCGACGAACGCAAAGGACATGGCCACCATGGCGGCCGCGGCGACAAGCAAAACGGCACCGGACATCATACGCTTGCTCATGGAATCGATCCTCCTGGTTGTGGTTCTCTTCTCGAAGAACATCCAACTCTAGCCAATCTTTCCCTTCAATGCAAGAACCAATTCGGCGCGAATTGCATTATTCGTCCAATTATGCGGCCGCCGTTCGAACGCAATCCACGCGGCGCGTAAGTTATCAAATACACGACGGAAACGCGGCTTCGTCCGGACAAGGGATCGGCGCGCCCAGCGCCCAACCGACGGCGTAAGCCGCGCCTCGCGCGACGATGTCGAAGTGCGTCGCCCCTTCGATCATGCAGGCGGTGAGATCGGCGCCGTCCGACTCGATCATCTCGCGCAGACACGCCTGGGATCGCGGTGTCTGCTGCTCGTCCGCCGAGCCGGCGACGACGAGAATGGGCGCGCCGCCGGGATCGAAGGGCCGATCGTTTCCCGCCGCGCGCGAGACGTAGGCATCCGCGCGGGCGGTGCATGCTTCGCCGGCCAGGCAGTCGGCGACCTCCGCGCGGAACGTCGGATCGATCAGTTCGCCGGTGACCGCCGGCGGATCGTAGCCGACCGCCGGCGTTTGCAGCGTGAGCGTCAGTTGAAAAACGCATTCGGTGTCGATGGCGTCTCCGATATACGTGCGCACGTCGGGGTGGATTCCCTCGCGCGCGGACGCCTCGCCGAAGAGGTTGGCGAAGTTCGCGTAGAGCGCGAGCGCGGCGACCGCCCGGTTGACGCCGGCGCCGCCGGAAATGGGGAAGTTCGGCAAGCGGAAGCTTTCGATCTCGTTGCCGCTTGACCACCCGCCCGCGAACGACACGACCTTCACGATCGAAAGATCCGGCGCGCCGTCCGCGGCGCCGAGCACCTGCGTTCCCAGCGCCGCTCCCCCGCCCTGGCTGTGGCCGATGGCGATGACCTCGCCGGAAAGCGAGCCCATTGTCAGCGCGCGAATCGCGGCGCGCGCCGCATCGAGCATCGAGTGCGTCGTATCCACGACGTTTCCGTAGCCCTGCACGCCATCGGTTCCGAGCCCCGCGTAGTCCGGTGCGATAACGGGGTATCCCGCGGCGACAAACGGCAACAGCAACTCGGCTTCCAGCACGGGGTATTTCGACGGCGCGCAACGATCCGCGAGCCCCGCCGTACCGTGTGCCGCGACGGCGACCGGAAGCGGGCCGGCGGCGGGCTCGGTCGGCACGAACAGGCGCGCGGTGCCGATGCCGGCCTCGCCCGGATCGCGGTCGGTTCGGTACGAGATCACATACGACGCGTACCCGCTCGTCACGTCGATTCCCGGCACGTTCGCAAGACGCGACTCCACGTCCTCGCGCGTCATTTCGCCATCCGCGGCGCAGCGAATGGGATCGCCGCGTTCCATCGCGGCCAGCGCGCCGGCGTTCGGCGTCAGGTAAACGTCTTCCTTGTCATCGACGCACGCGATCGCGACGTCGGGCGGCGGCGCGGGATCGTCGTCCGTGTCATCGTCTTCGTCGTCGTCCGTGTCATCGTCGGAGTCATCGCCGGAGTCATCGCCGGCATGGTCGTCGTCATCAACCGTGGCATCGTCATCATCGGCGTCTCCGCCGGCCGGATCGCCGTCGCCTTCGTCGTCAACGCCGCCGCATGAACAGGCGGGAACGGCGAGAAACGAAAACGCGATCGCCGCGACGATGATGGATCGAATGGACATCATGGACATCGCGGACCGGACGGACGGATCGCGACGAGGCGAATGTCCGTTGTTCGCGCCCTGGGGAACATGATCACATCGGTGCACAGACTCACGGCGAGGTTTTCCTTCCGCTCGTCATTTCTCTTATTCGCTCCCCGCGCCTCAGCCCGCCCGCCGGTATTGAGCGCGCCCGTCGAACTCGACGCGTACGATCTTGCCTTCGCCCGCAAGGCGCGCCAACAGCGCGTGCGCCTCGTCGCCCGGAAGTCCCAGCGTTTCGATGAGATCGTCCTCGTCGACGCCACGGCGCAGAACGAGGGAAAGAACCTGGTCCTCCGCGGGCATGACGGGCGCCGGCCTCTCGACGCGCGGCCGCGCGACCACCTCGACGTTCGGCAGGTCGAACGCGACGCGGATCGCCTGCATCTCGTCCGGCGAAAGCGGCTTCGCACTCGCGAACGCGGGCGGCCGGTCGACGGTATTGAGCTGCACGCGATCGGGGCGGATGCGCCGCGCGGCGTCGGCCAATAGCGCCACCTCGCGCGGGTCGTCGTTGATGCCCTTGCAGAAGAAGATTTCGAGGTCCATGCGCCCCGCGAACTCGTCGCGGAAGCGGACGAGGCCGTCGATCATTTCGGAGGCGAGGATCGTCGGGTGCGAGCGGTTGATCCTGCGCATCACGTCCTGCGTCACGGCGTCGAGGCTCGGCACGACGATATCCGCGAGCGCCAGCTCGGCGCGCACATCCGCGCGCATGATGAGCGCGGAGTTCGTGATCACCGCGACGGGCGTGCCGGTCAGCGTGCGGATGACGCGGATCAATTCGCCGAGGCGGGAATACAGGGTGGGTTCGCCGTTTCCGGAGAAGGTCAGGACATCGACACCGGCCGCATCGCCGCTCGCAAAAAACCGGCGCAGTTCGGCGACCACCTCATCAAACGGCACGAACTCCGATCGCTCGACCGGCATCGCGACCGTCGGTCCGCACTCGCAGTAAGGGCAATTGAAGTTGCAGATTTTTCGGATGAAAAGGTCGATTCCCAGCGAATTGCCGAGCCGCCGCGACGGAACGGGCCCGAATAGATATCGGTACGCGCCCGCGGGGAGCGTGGCGAGCGGATCCAGGGTTTTTCGCGATGCGGATGCCATCCGCGCCAGTATATCAGCCCGGCGGCGGCTACGAACAGGCAGCGGCGGTCATGGCTTCGTCATCACGCACATCGGACGGGCCGACGCGAACGGCTACGTCGCGGGCGTCCGGCGCCGGCGGCGCCTCGCGAACCACACGGCGAGCATGACGGCGAGAATCACGAGCGTCGTACCGGCGGCGAACGCGACAAACGGCGCTTCGGTGTCGCCGGTATCGATCAACTTGATCTGATATGGCTCGGCCTTCATGCCGGCCATCGTCATGCGCGCGGTGGTGAATTCGGCGCCCTCCTCGCGAAACTGGATCACGGTGTTTCCAAAGAACATCGAGGCGAGGATGGTCACGTTTTTCGCGCCGCGCGGGATGGCGCCCGTCAGGCGCAGGCTTTCCGCGGGCAGCGGGCCGCCCAGGCGCCAGCCGTAGTCGTCCTCGCCGAGTTTCACCGCCTGCGCGGCCGTTTCGACGGGGGCGCCGTCAAACCACACCTCGACAAGCACGGGCAGCGTATCGGTGATGTGCTTTCGCCGGATCTCGCGCTCCTCCGGCGATAGCTGCCCGACGAGCCTGTCGAGTTCCTCCACGGGGATATCAGCCTGCGTCAGGGAAAACATCAGCGCGCGAACGTCCTGGAGCACTTCGACCGTGAACGTGCGATCCGGGTGCAGAACGACGAGGATCTCCATGTTCCCCATGTAATGCGCGACCGCGGGAACCGCGGCGAATATCCCAACTGCAAACGCGGCGAACACCGCGGTTCGACGCAGCCCGATCGTCGAGAGAGCGGCTCGCCGCCTCATTGATTGATCACCGTCCAGGGGGCGCGCGTGCTGCCCGTTTCGCCTTCATCGCCGTCGCTGCTCGCGGCGTCGTCGCGCACGTAGATGATGAGCTTCGCACCCTTTTTCGGCTCGCGCCCTTCGAGGATGCCGTTCCAGGCGCGCAGGCTCGCCGGGCTCGTATCGTATCGGCGCGCAAGGATATCGAGCGGGGTGCCGCGCTTTTTCTTGATCGTCAGGACGCGGACGCCGCGCAGGCCGTCGCGCGGCGCGACCGCGTTGGCGCTCGCGTTCACGGCTTCGAGCGCGTGCTCGTTTTCCGCTGGAACGACGACGGCGTACGTCCCCCCGTCGGGCGGGATGTAGTCGGTCAACAGCTCGGGGTTGTGATCGCGCACGACGCCTCCCGGCGCGTCGGCCAACAGCGTCAGGCGCGAAAGGTCCGTCAACGCGCGCAGCGGAACGGCGGCTTGGGAGGCGGCGGCGGGCGCTTCGAATCCGTGGGCCTTCGGATCGGCCAACACGATCCACGCGGCCGTAAGGCGCGCGGACAACGCGGCGACATCCGGCGCGGCGCTCTCCGAGCGCAGCAGGCGAGCGCGCGTGAATGAAACCAGCGCCGCATGCGCGTCGCCCCCCGCGGCGTCGCGCGCGCGGGTCAGTTCGGCGCAAGCCCATAGCGTCGCGTCCTCGGGATCGCGTCGGGCGTCCACGAAGGCGTCCCGGCGCAATCCGCCGCGGCGCGCCTCCTCGCGGTCGATGCGCCACAGGCCCGCGGCGTCGCCCGGAAAATTCGCGGCGGGATCGTAATCCGCCAGCAAAAACGGCAGCACATCCGCACCGCCGGGCGCGCCGCAACGGTGCAAAACCCGCGCGACGCGCGACCCGAAACGCGCGTGCCGCGCTAGGGCGGCTTGCATTTGTTCGCGGGCGGGTCCGGTCAGGCGGGCGATTTCCTTCGCGGCGACCGGTTCGATTTCGGCCGTCGGCGCGCTCTCAACCTCGTCAGCCGCGGCGATCGCCGCCGGCGACGCAAGCGCCAGGGACGCGATCAGCGCGCCGGCCACGCGCGCCGCGCGGCACGACCGCGAAATTTCAACCGGCATGGCGCGTCGGATTGTCGTCGGAATCCTCGCCATCGTCCGAATCGTCAGGATCGAGGTCCCGGGAGAGCCGCTTGTCGATCGCGCGCGTCACAATCTCCTCGACGCGGTGGGCGATGATGCGGTCAAGGACGGGGCCGAGCCGCGCCTCGAGCCACTGGCCGAAATAACCTTCCAGTTCCCACTGCCAGACGCGGAAGTTCTTCCCAAGCGAGCGCATGATCCGCTGCTTGTAATAGACATAATAAACCATGAGCGCGATGAAGATGCCGACGACAACATCAAGGACGTAGTGCTGCTTGACGAACAGCGTCGAGGTCGCGATCGCGAGCGCGTAGAAAATCGCGATCAGGCCCCACGGCCGGTTGATCTCAAAGATCGTCAGTGCGCTCATCATCGTCATGGCGACGTGCGTGGACGGAAAGCAGTTCACGGGCTTGTCGGCCGAATAGACAAGGCTGAGAACCCACATCGTGAAGCTTTCCGCCGGATCGATGACCGGCCGGTCGATCGACACCGGGAATAACACGAATATGGAGAAACAGATGACCATGACCGTAATGTAGGCGCTTGTGAATTCCTTGAAAAATTGCGCGTCGCGGACAAGCAGATAGGGGTAGATGTACATCGGGTACAGGCCGACGTAGATGAATACGAATTCGGGAATGAACGGAATCCGCGTATCCAGAAGGACGGGAATCTTGTCCGTGTGCGTCGGATCGATGGAAGCCGCGATCGTGAAATAGCCGCCCGCCCAGATCGCGAACATCATGACGGCCAGCAATTCCTGCCAGTAAACGGACGCGAAGCGCCGGGCGGAGTCGATCATGGCGTCCGCTCCGGGTACACATAGAGAAAGTGCGAGACGGACGCAATCGCGGGCGCCAGGAAGGTGACGACGAAATGCGCCCCGTTCCCAATCGGCCAGGGCGCCAGCATCTGAAAGACAAAATGGACGACGACCATGACGTTCAGGCCAACGAAAAAGTGCAGCAGGATCCAGCGAAGAGGGTTGCGCCGGGCGGAGATGGTCTTGTCCGTCCCGCGGGAGAACTCGCGGGCGAGCTCACGGATCAGCTCCTGGCGAAGTTCGCGTGACGCAACCATCGTAACCCCTGGGCGAAAACTCGCCTATCGCGCGGGACGCCGGCCAGGGCGCCCCAACCGGAATGGCCTCTTTTCGGCGGGTTTTGCCATCGGCGTCAAGCATTCATTTCGAAAATGTCCGCGTCCGGGCCGGATTGCTCCCACGGCGCTGGGCACCGATTGTGTATCGTTTCTTACATATCGAATTCGGCGACGGTCAAATGAATTGACTTTCGACGGGCGGCAGGCCTAACATCCGCCCTTGATTTTGCCTTGCGGATGATTTACCGGCCCATGCCGCGGGAGGCTGCGCCGTTTCGGGGCTACGAATTGGTGCGCAAGACCGGGCGCGGGAGCGCCCAACGGAGGCTGACGATGCGGGTACGTACAATCATGCAGTTGATGTTCCTGTTGGCGATCGTGGCGGCGCTGGCCATCGGCTTTGGCGCCTGCGACGTCGAGGACGCGGTGAAAGATCAGGCGGACACAGGCTTTGACGAAGAAGAGGACCTGGAACTCGAACCGATCGTCGTGGGCGACGAGGGTGACGAGAAAGCGGTTCAGGACGACGCGGTCTGCGGTCAGACGAGCGTGAACGCGGCGCTCCAGGAAGCGCTCGGAGACGACTTCGACGACGTGAGCATCGACGACGTTGAGCTGATCAGCGTCAAATTCCGCTACAAGAACGTGGACTGGGACGACGACGCGGTTGACGAAATCCAGTGCCAGCTCTTCCTTTGCAGCGACGAGTTCGACAACTGTGACGACTGGGCGGACGCCCTGATTGCCGATTTCCCGGTGTCGAAGGGCGACAAGGAATACTCCGAAGCGGACCTCGAAGAAGGCACGCTTACGTTCGTGAACTACTATCTCACGAACCGCGACGAGGAATTCCGCTATTGCATCTACGATGAGGCGCCGCCGCTTGGCTTCTTCGGCGAGTTCTACATCGAGATCCGCGTCCGCACGAAGGGCGAGGTCGAGATCTAAGCCGAAACGAAAAACGAGACGACGAAAAAGGAGGCCATCGGGCCTCCTTTTTTTTATGGATTCATGCCGCCGGGCACGATGGATGGGAATCGGTGAGAAAGCCAGGGAAACGGGTCATGTTATCGCGCCACGCACCCGTTTCTCCATGCGCCACCTTCGCTTCTATAACAATGCGGCCGCGGCCGCGTTTTCCGGCGCAATCCGTCCTTTGCTGACGCGAAAAGCCGGCGTGGCGTAATCCGGCGAAGCGCCGCCGGAATACCGAACGCGAGCCGCGACGAGCACGTCTCCCGCGCGCCGGCACGCCAGAAACGCCGGGTGGCCGGGCTCCTCGATCGCCGTCACCGCCGGCGCGCGCTCCTTGATCGCCGCCGCGACAAGGCGGGCCGCGTCGATCTCCTCCGCCGTGCCGGCGCATTGCTCGAGCCCGGCGAATGTCGCGCGGGCTAACGCCGGCTGCACCGCCGCGGGCGCGGCGCCGGCCAGCGAATAGTCCACCTTTGTTTGTTGCCCCGGTCCGGGCGGCAGCGACGCCAGCAGCACGACGACCAGCGCGGCGGCCGCGGCAAAACAGGTCCCCACGACGCGCGTATGCATCAGTATTTCCTCATGAGGCCGACCACCACGCCCTGAACGCGCACGCGCTCTTCCGAATAGGTGACCGGCGAAAGGTTGGGATTCGCGGGTATGAGCGTGATGTCGGAATTTTGCCGGCGCAGGCGCTTGACCGTGGCTTCCGCCTCGTCCACGAGCGCCACGACCACCTCGCCGTTTTCGGCTTTTTCCTGGCGGCGCGCGATGACGAGGTCGCCGTCGAAGATACCTTCCTCGATCATGGAATCGCCCTCGACGCGCAGGGCGAAGTGGTCGCCGCGGCCGATCATGTCCTCGGGCAGCGCGATGGTGTCGGCGTCATCGAGCGTCTCGATCGCCGGGATCGGGCGTCCCGCCGCGATCGCGCCAAGCACCGGGACGTACACCCCCGCGGGCGGGGGATCGTCCGCGACGGGGCGAAGCGACCGGCTGCGGTTCGATTCGCGCGACAGCGCGCCCATCTCCTCGAGCGCCGAAACGTGTTGATGCACGGTCGCCACGCTCGCCAGGCCGAAATGCGCGGCGATCTCGCGCAGGCTCGGTGCGTAGCCCTCGGCGCGCAGATGCTCCTCGATGAAGTCGAGGATCTGTTTCTGCTTTTTGGTCAGGCGCATGGAGCCTCCCGTGCGTTCAGGCGATGGATAAAATGGACGTCATGGACATCATGGACATCATCAGAACGTCTCGTCGGGGCGGAGCCGCACGCTCCCTCACGGTCGCGGCACTGACCTGGCCGGGGCCGCCAGCCGGTCATTCCGCATTCCCGATTCCCCATTCGACATTTATTTTTCTACTCCCACGTCCCGCCCCCCATTCGCGCGCGGCTTCGCCGGCGTTTCCGCCTCCATGGAAGGCGGCGATTTTCGCGACCCTTCGGCACGTTCCGGTCCCGCATGAAGCTCCCCGCTAACGCTGCCCAAATCCCCGCGAAATCGCCGCCGGCGCGGCCCAGAGCGTTGCGCGCCTGGGTGATGTTCGTTTTCTGTTCGTATTTGTATGCGAACAAAAACCGAAAGTCAAGCGTTTTTTTTGAGAAGAGGAAGGAGGAAATAGCAAAGAGGAACGCGGGAGCGACTCATTGAAATTCGCTCGCGTTTTTGGTCGGACTTGTCGGCGGGGCCGCTTTTGGACAACGATTCCGTTTGATGGATCGAATCGGAAAAATCGTCGCGCTGGTTCTCAGCGCGATTATCCTCTTTGCCGCCCCCGCCCTCGCGTGGCAGGAGATTCCCGAACTGCCGTTTGACGAGCGCGGCGACAAGGCCGGGTTGCTGCTGGCGCTGGATCGTCAGGCGGAATATCTGGCGCGGCTTGGCGACAGACCCGTCAAGGTCGGTGCGCTGCGCGTTCCGGCATCGAAGCTCGCGGCCGGGGTGACGACCCTGCGAAAGATCGTGGATGAGTCATTCGGCAAGCCGGACCTGTCCGAGCGCGTCAACGCGGCGTTTCGCATCTTTCGGACGAGCCACCCCGCAAAACCCGGCCGCGCGCATTTAACGGGTTATTACGACCCGATTGTCGAGGCCTCGCACACGCGGAGCGGCCCGTACATCCACCCGCTCTACGCCCGCCCGCCCGATCTTGAGG
>JAIOHV010000058.1 GCA_019912885.1 bacterium | reverse complement strand
CGCGGGCACGACGGCCTTCGCGGCCGCGGGCACGCCGGTCAGCGCCGGCTGGTGCGCGGGCGTGGCGCCGGCCGGGTTCTGGAACTCGGGACGCAGCCAGCGGACGACGCCGCGCTTTTCCTCTTCCGCGCGCGCGCCATTGAGCGCGACGAGCCTTTCCAGAATCTCCTCGTCCGAAAGATCGCGCGGCCAGCCGTAGGCGTCGGCCACGGCGTCATCGAGCTCGTCGTGGATTTGCTTCAGTACGCCGACAAGCGCCTTTTCGTGGAACGCGCGCTCCTTTTCGGTCAACGCCGGAGACCCTTCGCTCCGCTCAGGGTGACAAGCGCGCGTGGCCGTCTCAACGGAGCCGGCGCTCGCCGCCCGTACCGCTTTTTCCCGATCGAATTCCCGCAGCCGTTCGAGCGCGTTGTACATCCCCGTCAGCGTCACGTCCGGGTGCTCCGCCTGCACGCGCTTGCGATGCGCATCCAGCCGCTCGCCGAGATCGCGAATGCGCGCCTTGATGTCGCCGGGCGGGTCGGGAAAGGGGAAGGGGTCGAAACAGCGCGTCTTGTTATAGCGGGGATCGTTGCCGACGCCCAAGCGGCCGCCGGCCGCCAACGCCCACGTCACGTGCGTTCGACTCGACATCACACCGAGAAACCAGGCGTCGTCGAGCGCAACGCAGACGAGCATGTTGTCCGGCAGAATCTCCGCATCGAGAAATTGAAAGACGCGGTGTTTGGATGTTTCCGTCGTCGCGATATAGCGCGGGAGACCGTCGAGCATTTGGCGAAGTTTCGGATTCGGTTCCCCAAAAATCCACCAGTTTTTTTTACGAATCGCGCGTTTATTCGTATCGCGTTCAGGTTTGACTCGCTCTAAGACCCACTGATAGACGGCGGGAAATTTCTCTCTTACTTCCTCGATTTCCAAACCGAAAATATCGATAACGCGAACATTTCGAGTTTTTTGCATTAGGTCTTTGCCGTTCAAATACGGACGAATGTGCGCCTCCAGTCCGGCAATCCTACCGAGCCCGAGTGTTACCGCTTCGATTTGATTTACGATGAAACCCGCGCCGAACAAACATACGCCGCGATTCGCGAGGTTAGCGTTTGCCTCCAGCAAAATAGCCGCCGTCACATCCACGCCGACAGTCAAGTCCGCGTTGAGCAAACCGGATTGTTGCGTGAACGAGACTTCGCGCGCGATGCCGCCCGTTTCTTTTTCGGATGTTACTCGTAGCAGTTTGCCGGGGTTTCTCCCCGCCTCGCCGACCGTCATCGCGATACGCACAGCCGCGCCGTCGGCACTTTCGACCCACGGGTGGTCGGGGATGGCGAACGCAAGGCTCAGCGGCGGTTTTTCCTCGATGTGGCGGGCAATCACGCGGCGCGCGAAAGATTGACGCAGGCTGTTGGTCGTGATGAAACCGAAACGGCGCACCTTTCCCGCACGGACGAGCTCCGCGGCCTTTTCCCACCAATACATGACGTAATCGGCGCTCTCCGGCACGTTCGGATACGCTCTTCGCACGGCCTCGGCGTAGCCTTCGCCAAGCGCCTGCCGCATCCGCCAGTTGCCGATAAACGGCGGATTGCTGACCACGTAATCCGCCTCGGGCCACTTCGCGGGGCGCGGGTTGATGTAATCCATGACCGGTACGCGCGCGTTTTCATCCGGCACCGGTTTGCCCGTTATGGGGTGCGTCTTGTAGGTGCGCATATCCCAGACCGACACCGGTTTCTGGTCCGGGCCAAGGCGCGGAACGGGCGCGCCGTCGTAGTCGAGCACGGCGTCGCGGCAGACGATGTTCTTGTAATCGCGCAGCACCGGCTCGGGGATCTGCACGGCGTGTTTGGTCTCGCGCGCCAGGCGGTCGGCCTCGCGCTTTTGCCATTGCAGGTAGCCGATCCACAGCACGAGGTCGGCGATCTCGCGGGCGCGCGGGTTGATCTCGATGCCCAGGAACTGTCCCGGGTTGACCATCCGCCCCTTGATTTCGAGCGCGGCCTGCGCGACGCCGAGGTCGGATAGCTCGCGGAGGATTTCCGACTCGATCTGCTTGAACAGATCGAGCGTGACGTAAAGAAAGTTTCCGGATCCGCACGCGGGGTCGAGCACGCGCGTGTGGACGAGTCTGTCGTGAAACGCGCGGATGACGCCCGCCGCCTTTTTGCGATCCAAGGCCGTCGGCTCCGCGTCGTCTTCCTTTTTGAGATGCCCCTGGGCTTCGGCCTGCGCGATTTCCCATTCGGCCCTGAGCGGTTCGATGACCGCCGGACGCACGAGACGCTCGATGTATTCGCGCGGGGTGAAGTGCGCGCCGAGTTTCTGCCGCTCGTAGGGATCGAGCGCGCGCTCCAGCAGCGTGCCGAAAATGGTCGGCTCCACCGCGGCCCAGTCGCACTTGGCCGCGTCGAGCAGCAGGCGAAGCTGATCGGCGGTCATGGCGATGGCGTTGGTGTTCGCGAACAGGCCGCCGTTGAAACGCAGCAGCTTCGCCTCGTAGCCGAACGAGGCGCCGTCGTTCATCGCACGCCAGAGCTGCTGAACCTGCGCGGGGAACAGATGCGGCTTTTCGATCCAACGTTCCTCGACGGCGCGCGTGAAGAGATTTTCGGGCAACAGGCCCACGTCCTCGGCGAACATGGTGAACAGGCAGCGCATCAGGAACTGCGCGGTCAATTCGGGATCGTTGCCGTTTTTTTCGAGCGCGCGGGCAAGGTCGGCGAGCTTGGCCGCGACCTTCCGCGTGACGCGCTGCGCGTGCCGCGCGGGGTCCAGGTCGTAGGGATCGGTGAAGACCTTGACGAAGAATTCGCGCACCTTCGGGTCGGCGAGATCGGCCAGTTCGATCGTGCGGCGCGCGCCGTAGCCCGCGTAGTTGCCGGTGAACGCGGTCCACACCTCGAAGCAGTTGCCGATGTCGCACGTCATCAGAAACGGCGGCAGGCCCTCGGGCAGCGCGTGGGCGTACTCCCTCGCCTGGCCGAACGCCTTGCGCATCGCCTTGTCCCAGCCGGCCGTGCCGCGCCGCGCCGTGCCGACGAACAGGTCGCCGGCCTCGCTGCCCTGCTTGGCCTCGATGACAAAGCACCCCTGCTTGTAGAAGTCGATGCTGCCGTGCGTTTCGCCGTCGCCGCGTTCCAACTTCACGAGCTTTTCGAAGCGGTAGTTTTCGTGCGCGCCGCGCCGCGGATCGGGCGGATCGACGCCGAGCGCCGCGCACATATCGAGAAAGAAATGATCCTTTTGCGCACGCTCGCCGGGCGCGGCGTTGCTCCATTTGGCGATGAACGCCTCAACCTGTTCCTGCGATGTTTCGCTCATGATTACCCGGCGCGGCGCGACGATGAAATCGGGGACGCGCTATTTATTCCCGTTCGCGACGCGAAAACAACCACCGCCGGATTTTTTAATCCCCCTGCGATTGAAATTCCGCGAGCGGGTCGTCGCCGGGGGCGCAAAGCCGCGGGGCGAAATGGATTTCGCTGCCGAGGTATTCGCGGCGGATCGCGCGGATCGTCTCGGGTCCGGCGGTGCGTTCGTCGAGGTTGAGCGTCGTGCCCGCCGCGTGCGAGCGGAACGCGCTGTAATATTCCGCGAGCGCCGCGTCCACGGCCTCGTCGCCCGGCTGGCGCAGGCGCATGACGGCGACGAGGAAGCGGAACATCTCGGCCGCGGCGAGCCGATTGCCCGCCTCGTCGAAGTGGTGGTCGTTGTCGAAGCGAAGTTTAAGACCCGTCTCCTTGCTCCGCATCGCGAACTTCGGCGTCAGGTCGAGCGCGGGAATCTCCATCGCGTCGAGCCGGTCCAGCACGCCGCGGCGGAACGGTTTTTCGTGGCGCGGCGCGAGCCGCTCGGGCGTGAGCGCGACGGCAAAGCGCCCGCCCTGGCGCGCGACCGCGGCGTTCCACGCGTCAAGGATCCGAGCGAAGATCGGCCGCGCGAAACGCAGGCACGCGCGCTCGCTTGTGCCGGGGCGCATCCACGGGCCATACGATGGGGGCCGGTTGCCGGGATCGGCGCCGAGCGCGGGCGGATCGGCCCACGGATTGCCCGCGGGCTTCCATCCACGCATCTCGTACCGGTCCAGCAGGTCGCGAAGAAGGCAGGTCGTGTGCGTCGAGCAGATCGGCCCCGGGTTTTGGGTAATCGCGGCCGGCCGCCCGTGCTCGTCGATGTCGAACGCGCGATGGCGGCAGATGTCGGCGATGTCGTTGTCGTAAAACAGGTAAACGACGTAATCGAGATCGAGCGCGGTTCCCTGCGCGAGGTAGCGGGCGTACGACTGGTCCGGCCCAAAGCCGTAGGAGCCGA
This sequence comes from bacterium, assembly GCA_019912885.1. NCBI lineage: Bacteria > bacterium. The sequence continues at coordinate 4,007 of JAIOHV010000058.1, read as the reverse complement.
AGTTCAGGATTTCGAAGCCGCCGCCGTGACCCGCTTCCTCCGGGTCGCGGCTCGTCCGGGCGGGGCTGTCGATCGGGGAAATCAGCGCGTTCAGCAGATAATCGAGCGGCTGCGTGAACGCGAATGCGACATGGACATCGATGTTTTCGACGTACGAATCGCCGAAGATGCCGATACGCGTGACGCCCGGTGCCTTCGTCGCCTCCAGGCGCCGCCCCTGCCGCATGCCGTATTCGTTGCGCACGACGCGGTGCATCGCGCCGCTGTCCGGGTGCGGCCGCTCGCGGCATGTGAGCGGTGTGGGAAAAGCGAAGCTGTCCTGGTTCTGCGCGGGCTCATTGTTCATCCAGTTTTCGTAGTCGGTGCGCGTGCGGGTGAATTGGGTGAAGATCAACACGCCGGCGAACAGCACCGCTACAACCACGAGGGTTTTCTTGACGCGGCGCCGGAATATTTGCGAGCGGGCACGCGAGCGCAAGGTATTTTTCTTTTCGGACCGAACGAGGAATTTCGACGGCTCCGTCCTTCGCGCGGGATTTTCACCGCGAACGGTCGGCGTGGCAATCGCGCGCCCTGTGGAAATCCGCAAAGACCCTTCGCTGCGCTCAGCGCGACAACGTGCTAGTCGTTTTCGGTGTCGTGGCATCCCAAGCACGTGTTTGTCATCCCGAGCGAAGCGAAGGATCTCCTTCCAATGACCACACAGCGCACGCGATCATTGTCAAACGCAGCGCTTTACCGCCTCGTCTCTATTTCGGTTTGGCGCGCGAAAACAACCGGCGCCGCGGTGCGCGGCTTCAGCAGCCGCAACAACCGTTTTCGTCGCCGTCCGGCGAATCGTCGTCATCGGTCCGGACCGCGGCGGCCGAGCGCGGATTATCAATGAAGTTCATCGTGCTCAACACGCCGCAGCGAGACGGGGTTGACACCTTGAAGCGGGATATGGTTCGGGTCAGGCACGATTCGAAGGTTTTTCACCTTAAGAACCAGGGGAACGGCGACGCGTAAGGCAAGAAAGAAGGGATCGACTTTGGCGACAAGGCGACGGTACGCAGTCGTTCGTGGCAACGTCAGGGCGTAAAGACCGGATTGCGACGAGACGAGCAACGTGCGCCGTTGGGGAATGTAGACAATATCGCGCTGCCAAGCCGGCGCCGGAAGACGATCGACAAGCTCGAATGTGTCGGCATCGAACACCTCGACAAACGGCCCGATTCCGCCGGCAAACAGCAGGCGCTCTTCCGCGGCAACGTAGTTCGTGCGAACGCCAACCACGGAAGAAATCGTTTCGTGCAGTGTAAAGGTTGCAAGGTCCAATACGCGAATGACGCCTTCAAATGGAAACGTCACGAACAAGCGGTCCCGTTTCGCGTCGAGCGAGATGCGCTGGCCCAATCGCGGCAATGCAATTCGCTCGACGGTTCGCAGGGAGTCCGCGTCGCTGGCGATGACCGATCCCGTGGCGGGTTCCGTGCAGACGGTGTAAAGCCGGCGGCGCACCGGGTCCAGGTCGGTGTCCATGCAGAGTCCGATATTGAACTTGTGCGTCAAGCCCTCAAGTCCGCGCGACAGACGGACAATTAAGCCTTCGTAGATCGCCGCCTGAATGCCGCGCCGGGTATCCCAGATCAGCGAGCCGTTATCGACGTAGCCTTCATGGCGTAACGGAAACCATCGACTCTCCCGAAACGCCATCGTGTTAGCGTCAAAAAACGCGAGAAGGACTTTTCCATCGCGGTATCGCGTGTAAATAATCGTTTGCTCATCGTCATCGATCGCAAAGCTTTTGAAACCGGGGCTTAACTCGAATATTTCCACGATCGGCGTCTGGGTCGATCGATCGGTTTCAAGGTCGTAACGAATGACGCTGACGTTGGCGGCAGCGAAGACTGTCCTGGCGTCGCGCGTCACGGCGATGTCGTGGAGCGACGCCTGATTCGCAAAATCGATGCGACGGGCGCCCGGTGGCGTTCGATGAAGGATCTCGGTTGATCGCGAGCCGGATTCGGCCAGAACCGCACCGAAAAGCGCGAAGCCAACGACAGCCAGTGGGGCGACGCGGAAGAGCGGCATCGGGCGCTTTTGCGTCGCGGCATACGCGGCATACAAAAGGCCCGGCGCCAGGAAATCTGCCGCGCCTATCGCGTTGCGGGAGGCGGACAGGATGCGGCGGCGCGTTCGGGACGACCGCTCCCCCAGGAACACGATCATCATCACGAGGTTTGCCGCCATATAAACACACGCCCATTCGAGACGTGGCGGTACGGGCGCCGTCCCCCACGCCGCGCGAAGCGCGCCGCGCGCGCAAAGGCCGGTCGCCAGAAAAAATGCGGCGGCGATGGCGGCACGGGATATCGGCGACAATCGCCGGAATTGACGAACGGGATACACCAGGAGAATCGCGATGAACGGAAAAAGTCTGTTTATCAAGCCGTGGAACGCGGTCATCAATAGCGTGAAGCGCTCGACTTCCACCTCCGCGTCACTCGGCCCGTCGAACCCTTCCTGAAGATCCGAAAACATAAGCCGCGCCATGATCAAAAGGACGATCGCCACGCGAAGGAGGTAAAGGCTCGCGCCACCAGAACGGCCAGGAGGCAATGGGAAGCGTTTGAGCGAATTCCTTTCGGCGCGCGCGGACACGGCCATCACAACTCGCTCCGAAAATTGGGGTCCGCCGCGGTTGTCGGCATCGTCGATCGCGTACACCGTGTTCCGATCGTCCGTATCGTTCCGCATGACGCAAACGAGAGCGCCCCGGCAGCGGGATCGCCGGTCGCGGTGTCGACGGCGCCAAACGTTTCCGCATCGCGCGTTTGCGCGTCGATCGCGGTGTCGAAAACGACGGCGAAGTTCTCGCCGGTCCGGACGGTGAGGCTCAAAAAACGCGGATACCGCGAAAGCACGCCAAACGCACGCGCACCCGACCATCCGAGGACGAGCAAAAGAGCGCACTCCGCCGCCGCAACGAATTTTCGCCCTCGCCTCATGCGTCCCACCCGACAAGCAAAGCCGCCTATCATCGGCACGCGGGCGCGCGGATTCAACCCCGCGATGGACGCGCGCGGGCAAAGACCGCCGATTGCAGCGTTTGCCAATTGGCGCTAACGCTTGCGCTGTCATCCTGAGCGAAGCGAAGGATCTCCCTGAATGACCACCGACCGCCTTTTCCTATTCTCCGCTCTGTTCGCGCTTCTCCTCTCACTCGGCTGCGCCGCCTCCGATGACGACGACCATCCCCCGCCTTCCGCGAACGATGACGACGCCACCTCGGACGACGATGACGACGCGGACAACGACACGGACGACGACGCTCCGACCATTGAGGTGCTCGGCGACTTTCCGCGGCCGGATTTCGTGCGCGAGGATCATCTTTCGCTCGAGGGCGCGTGGGACTTCGCCTTCGATCCCGAAAACGTCGGGCTCGACGAGGCGTGGTTTGCCAATCCCGATTTCGCGCAAACGATCGTCGTGCCGTATTGCGTCGAATCGGAGGCGTCCGGCGTCGCGGAAAACGATCCGCCGGCGGTGATGTGGTACGCGCGATCCTTCGCGTACGAAAAATCCGCGGAGGAACGCGCGCTGATGCACTTCGGCGCCGTCGACTATCACGCGATGATGTGGCTGAATGGCGAATATATCGGCGAGCATTTCGGCGGCTACACGCCGTTTTCGTTCGACGTCACCGATTTGCTCGAGGACGACAACGTGCTCGTGGTGCGCGTCGAGGACCGCAACGACGGCACGCGCCCGCGCGGCAAGCAGGCGCTTTTCGGCGAGCCGTACGCGATCTGGTACGAGACCGTTTCGGGCATCTGGCAGCCCGTGTGGATCGAGCGCGCGGGCCGCGCGTATGTGGAGCGCTATCGCGTCGAACCCGATTTCGCGACGGGCGACGTCGCCGTTCGCGTGCGCCTCGCGGGCGACGCTGCCGCCGCGACGGTGCGCGTGGAGGCGATTGCGCCCGACGGCGCGCGCGCGTCGGCGGAACGCCTGGCGGCCGGCGG